>JANYDQ010000240.1 GCA_025363555.1 Bacteroidota bacterium
GACCTATTAATTTGGTTGGAGCCGATTTAAGTATATTGAATTTTATAGGTATTTCTAAGTATGAAAATGATAATTCTATTTCCGTATTTCCAAACCCTGCAACGGATGTTGTTAATGTGAGGTTAAATAATTCAGAAGTTTCTGAAATCAAAATAATGAATGCTTTAGGACAAGAAGTTTATGCTACTACAGGACATTTCACTAATTCAGTAAAAATAAATACTGCCGAATTTGAAAAAGGTATTTATACTTTATCCTGTAAAACAAAAGAAGGAATCATTGTAAAGAAAATCAATATAATTCATTAGTGAAGCGAAAATCTCGCAGAGGCTCCAAGCCCCTTCGGATGTAATAGTAAAAAGAAAAGCTCACGAAAGGGAGCTTTTCTTTTTTAATCGTATCCTATTCTTTACTTACCTTTACAAAAAAAATAATTATGAAATACATTCTTTATTCCGCTATCATTCTTTTTGCTTCCTGCAACAAAACTTCTAAAAGTGCAACAACTTCTACCGCTCCTTCAAAACCTGATGTAAGTAAAGTAGTGATTACTTATTCAGCAACTGCTTGTTTTGGCAAATGCCCTTGTTTTACAATGACCATAAATGGGGGAACACAAACAATTACTTATGAAGGAGTTCAGAATGTAGAGAAAATAGGAACGTTCACCAAAAAATATGATGCAGATTCTATTGCGGCACTTGTTAAAGCATTTGACCAGGCGAAATATTTTGAATTAAAGGATAGTTATTTAGGTCAGATAGTAGATTATCCATCCGTAATTACAAGCTATACTAACAACGGCAAAACAAAAAAGATAACAGACAGACAGGGTGCGCCAGCAGAATTAAGACAACTGGAAAGTTTGTTATTTATTATTTCTAACGGAAAAGGGTATAGAGAAAATGTGCCGATAGATAAAAATTAATCAATTGTACATTTCTTATTTGTTATTTTGACCTTGTCGAAGGAACCGGCTTTGCCAGCTTTGTTTCAAGGGCACTTCCCATTCATTATCAAAAGCAGTTTTTGTAGTAACCATGTTATTGAACACAATAGTAGTTTCGTTTACTAAACCTTGTTGAGCCAGTTTTTCAAATTCCGATAATTTACAAACCACAATCTCGTTTTCTTTACGGTAAGCTATCTGCATGCGGTCGAACAAATTCAAATTAAATTGTTGCTCCAGCTCTTTTATAAACTTCACCGACTTGTCAATACTGCAACCACTTGCCAATGCCTGTTGTTCGTCCACAGCCAATACAATAAAGCGATTATAGATTATTTCAAAACCTGCTTTTAAACTTGCCCCATGCGCTGCCCAGTCTGCAATAAAAGCCAAAGCGGATTTGGTAATTTCAGTTACTTCTTCGTTGGTTAATGCTCTATTGCTTTGATATACCCAAAGTTTGGCATTAGGTGGCATATTTTTAATTGTGGTCATTCGTAGTTTTTTTTACAAAGGTAGAGTTTTTATAAATGGGTTTAATAAAATACATCTGCCATTAATGCGGAAGAACTAGTAGTGTCTGATCCAGCTGAGAATGGAGGTACAAAAGGATTACTATTCAATATACTCTGACATCAACGGCATTTGCCAGAAAATGAATAGGAATGGAGGTTTGTTTATCAAGGATGTTTTCTCTTGCAATCAATCTTCCTCTTTCATCAAATATTCCATAGCTCATATTTTTTATTTCCGTTTTCCCGATATTCAGAATCAAAAAAAATCAGAGCTTGGGTTTGGAGTTAGAGTAGCTTTTTTCAAATATATGGTTTGGATTTAGGGATTTAGATTTTTTGAGTTTTTATTGATTCTCTTAATTTTCTTCTGTTCTTTTGAGTTCTCATCTATTGTCTCTTTTTCGGCAGGACGGAGTTTAGGGGTACGAAGCTGTGTTGACTCAACTCAAAGCAACAAGCTTTACCTGCAATAATAAACTCTATATGCTGTTTATTAATCACCTTATCTTCAAATAGAATACAAAAAGTTGTTGCTGAATATTTATTTTCCTTAAATCGCCCTCAATATTCCAAAAATTTGTACTTTTGCAATCCCCAAAATACAACTGGGAATAAACAAATTATATTAACCCCTTCAATTAGTTAAAACAAATAAAACTAATTGAATACAAAAAAGTAAAGTAATGTCAGACAACCAAACCGCTCCAACAGAGCAAAACGAAACAGAACAATCAGAAACAACAGTGCAAATTCAGCCAACACCTGAACAAACACACGAAGCATTCGACTGGGATGCCTCCGGTAAAAAAGGAGGTGCCTACACAGCAAAAGAGCGGGAAGAATTAGATTCCGTTTACGAAAAAACATTAACCTCCATTGCATCTAATGCCATCGTGGAAGGAGTAGTGGTAGCAAAAAACACCAAAGAAGTAGTAGTGAACATTGGCTATAAATCAGACGGAGTTGTACAATTATCAGAATTTCGCTACAATCCGGATTTGAAAATTGGCGATACCGTGGAAGTTTATGTAGAAAGCCAGGAAGACAAAAATGGTCAACTTATCCTTTCTCACAAAACAGCTCGCTCCATGAAGTCGTGGGATAGAGTGAACCAGGCACTTATATCAGAAGAAATTATAACCGGATTTGTAAAATGCCGCACCAAAGGTGGTTTAATAGCCGATGTATTTGGCATTGAAGCATTTTTGCCCGGCTCGCAGATTGATGTTAAACCAATCAGGGATTACGATGTATATGTAGGTAAAACAATGGAATTTAAAATTGTGAAAATCAATAATGAGTTCAAAAATGTTGTGGTATCTCACAAAGCATTGATAGAAGCAGAACTTGAACAACAGA
Organism: Bacteroidota bacterium; assembly: GCA_025363555.1. Lineage (GTDB taxonomy): Bacteria > Bacteroidota > Bacteroidia > 2-12-FULL-35-15 > 2-12-FULL-35-15 > 2-12-FULL-35-15. The sequence goes on from JANYDQ010000240.1 coordinate 2,824, forward strand.
AAAAGGAAATTATTTCTAAACTTGAAAAAGGACAGGTTTTGGAAGGAACCGTTAAAAACATTACTTCTTATGGTGTGTTTATCGACCTTGGCGGAGTAGATGGATTAATCCACATTACTGATTTATCGTGGGGAAGAATCAATCACCCGGAAGAAATTGTGAAATTAGACCAGAAAATAAATGTGGTTATTCTTGATTTTGATAACGAGAAGAAACGTATTGCTTTAGGTTTAAAACAACTTTCGGCTCATCCTTGGGATGGTTTAAAATTAGAATTGGCTATCGGGGACAAAGTAAAAGGAAAAGTAGTGGTAATAGCAGATTATGGTGCATTTGTAGAAATTCAGCCCGGAGTGGAAGGATTAATACACGTATCGGAAATGAGCTGGAGCCAGCACTTGCGCACTGCCCACGATTTCTTAAAAGTAGGACAGGAAGTGGATGCGGTTATTTTAACTCTTGACCGCGAAGAACGCAAAATGTCGCTTGGTATTAAACAATTGATGCCTGACCCTTGGGCTAACGTGCTTACTAAATATGCAAAAGGAACTAAACATACCGCTACGGTTCGCAACTTTACCAACTTCGGTATTTTTGTAGAATTAGAAGAAGGTGTGGATGGTTTAATTCATATTTCGGATTTATCATGGTCTAAAAAAATTAAACATCCGTCAGAATTTACCAAAGCAGGCGAAAAGATAGATGTAGTGGTTTTGGATATTGATGGAGAAAACCGCAGATTGAGTTTAGGACATAAACAAATAGAAGAGAACCCATGGGAGATTTTCGAAACTGTTTTCACGCTCGATTCAGTTCACCAGGGTACGATTATCAATGTGCTGGAAAAAGGAGCAATTATTGCGATGCCTTACGGTGTGGAAGCATTTTGCCCGACACGTCACCTGTTAAAGGTGGATGGAAAAGCGGCTAAAATAGAAGAAGTATTGGATTTTAAAGTAATAGAATTCAATAAAGAATCGAAAAAAATAATTGTTTCTCATGCTGATTTGGTAAGAGCAGCAGCAAATGCTGAAAAATCAACTGTTTCGAATAATGAAAAGTCGGAAGCAGAAGAAACAAAAAAAGCGGCTAAAAAAGTAAAAGACAGTATCGAAAAGACTACTCTTGGGGATATGGATGTTCTTTCCAATTTGAAAACAAATATGGAAGCTACAGAGAAAAAAACCGAAGATGATGCAGCGGAAGCTAAAAAGTCGGAGAAGTCTGAATAAAATATTTTGTTGGGCAGCGATGCCTTTCAAAATCTAGGAATCACGCCATGGTTTTTAGAAAGTGCCCTGCAGAAATGCAGGGCATTTTTTTTTGAGAATTATTAATCATGATGCTGTATGGCACCACATGATTATAGCAAAGCTATTAACCGGAAATATACGATTCCGCAGGAGTCGAACAATGGATTGTTAAATTAATTTCTATAAACATGTGACCTTTTCAAGGTCAAACACTTTTTAAGTTAATGACATTGCCCTTCGGGATTTAGTATGGTATAAAAACAGGTGGTTATTTCTATCAAAAATGCCTTGTTATAAAAATGACATTTTGACACCAGTTTGCCTTTCTTTTTTCTATCAGAAAGGCTCCAAATTTCATAAAATACTGAAATTCAACTTTATAAGATTTAATAGGGGTGAACAGTTTCAGTTTCTGCTTAAGCAAAAAGTGATTTCACTTGAGCAAAATTGGTTTTTTCTTGAGCGAAGAGTGTAGGAGGGGTACTCCAGGTACTTTCTGCTTAAGAGAAATGCAAATTTTATGAAGCAAAAAGAGAATTTTGGTTAGCGAAAATGGAACCTGGTAATGCAGAGGGGGGTGTAGCGTAATAAAAATTGGATTTCACTTAAGCCGGGTTGGAAGCTTTTTGCAATATTTCCTGTCAAAAGGGCATAATTTGGAAAATTGGAGGAACCTAAAAGGAAAGAATGAGGGAGATGCGAAATGAAGATGCAGAAAACCGAATAACTTGCAGGCAAGAAAAGAAACGGGCGAACGACACACCGACTGCCGGAGGTACACGATGGTGATAACAGGATGGGCTTCATAAAGCGAAGCGTCTTTATTGTTTAAAAAAACGCAGGCTTACCGGTGAACGGGAGGCCTGCATTTTGGCTCATCTAAAAAGCAACTCTTAAGGTAAAGTAAACTCCCCTGCCGCGGGTGGTATAGCCTTTTATTTCGGAATATTTTTCGTCAAACACATTTTCCACTCTCACCATGGCAATTAAGCCTTTAAATATTTCGTACTGGGCGGACAAGTCGAGGAGGGTATAAGGTTCTACGCCTACGGTGCCAAGGGCACCATAAGGTCCGAGTGAATTGTCGTAAAACACATCGCTTCGCGCACCGGCATGGCGCATATCTGCGCGGAGAGATAGTTTTTTAAGAGGTTTATAGGTGATGGAAAGGTTGGCGGTGGTGGGTCTGCGGGTTAAGCCAATAGTTTCCACTTCTTTATTTATAAATGCTCCATTACTATAAAGCTGGACATGGTTACCTGCCGTTTGTGTGGTATCAATATTTTCGGGATGGTAAATCAATTTGCCGCTAACCAAACTTAAATTACCGGAAACCATAAACTTTTCGCCCAATTTAGAACTAAAGCCCAGTTCCACTCCTTCCGTTTTCATGGTGCCCAGGTTGAGGTAAGTATCTCCGCGATAATTGTCGCTAAACCCTGTTCCAAGCGAATCGACAGCCACATTTTTATTCCATAAATACACATATTCAATCACATTTTTAACTTCCGTTTGAAAATAGGAAGCAGAAAGTGTAATGTTGCTGAAATGTTGTTTGTAGCCAATTTCAATGGTTTTGGAATCTTCCGGTTTTAGTTTTTTATTTCCACGGGTGAGCCCGGTGGTGTAGTTATTATCCCAGGTGTAATACCTGGTGGCATCGTAAAGTTGGTAAAGCGAAGGGGCATTGTAGCCTGTAGAGTAGGTTGCAAAGAGCAAACCTCCGTCCATAATTTTCACAGAAGGATTAATTTCATAAGTAATATTTGTTCCAAACACATTGTGGTTCGTCATTCGTACGCCTCCGGAAAGGGTAAATGCTTTTATTTTTTCAGAAATCAAATCGCCTCCAATATCGGTATGCAAAAACACGTTGGCGGTTGAAGAATGAGGATTGACAGAGTCGAGCGAAGTTTTTAGAGAAACATATTCGGGCGGAAAACCAAATGAATTATAATAATAATACAATGTATTTGCGCTCATGCTTTCGCTGTTGGCACCACCGCCAAGTACGATGTTTACTGCCTTCGTGGTATAATTTGCCTGCAATTCGTTGCTCATCAGTTTGCCGGTATAGATGCTGCGGCTATAGGTTTTATCATAATTATTATTGTTGTCGATTAACGAAGAGTCGTCTATCGCAATACGTTTCATAACCGAAAAACCACCAATGTAACTCACATTAAACTTATCATTGATTTTATATTTAGCCCCGTAGGTATATAAATCGCGATGAAAGTTTACGGTGTAGTTGTCATCGTCCGTATAAGCCGCTTTATCAATATCAGCAATTTGTTGCGTGTATTTATAAGAAGCATACACATCAAATTTCGTGTTAATGAACCCAGCTTTTACATTGGCATCCCATTTATTAAAACCATCGCTCAAGTCTTTATGCTGATAGGTGGCAGCCCTGGTGATGGTATCCACAGTAGCATTCAAGCCCTTTGTTTTTTCGTTTGCGCCTTCGGCAGAAAAATAAAGACCGTTTTTTAACCCGTACCCAGCATACATATGGCTGTTACTGAAAGAAGTTCCTTTACCGAATCGACCTTCGGTATCCGAAAAATCTACTGTTAAACCGGGTTTAGCAACTTTTTTAGTAATAATATTCACTACCCCGCCAATTGCCGATGAGCCATACATGGTGCTGTGTGAGCCACGAACAATTTCTATACGGTCTATATTCACCAATGCCAGTTCGCTCACATCAATGGAGTTGTTAATTGCCGATGGGTCGGTGATTCTTACTCCATCCACTAAAATGGTGGTCTGGTTACTGTTTGCCCCTCTCGTAAAAATACTTGAAGTCATTCCCGGGTTTTGCCCTGCACCCACCATGTAAATTCCTTCCTGTTGAGAAAGCACTTCCGAAATAGAATTCGCCCCCGACTTTTTAATGTCGTCAGCAGTAATAATGGAAATACTTCTTCCTACCTCATTCACATTTCGTTCGCTTCGCGAAGCAGAAACTACTACTTCGTTCAGCTGTTTGTTTGTTAATGAATCTTTAATTGGTTTGATTGTTAATGAATCCTGTGCGGAAACATTCATGGTCAGCATAGCTACTATGCCGAATGTTAAAATTGATTTTTCCTTTTTCATTTTTAAATGATTTTAAAAGTTAATAAAAGGAATAAAAAGGGAACGGATAAGGAATTGAATACTTGCCCATTCTTAGCTTTTTACCCGAAAGCATTGAATTATGCAGTATGGCAGGTCTTCTGACTTGTTCTTGTTTTTTAACGCCTTCCCGTATTTTGAATCTCAAATTATACAGTGGCAAAGAATGTTAAAAACGAAAAATGAACTTACAGCATCGGGAAATGTCCAGGTTTTTCACCTGGTTCCCTTTTAATTCTTCGATAAAGAAGAAACCAAATTGCGCGGCAAAAGTAGTATAATTTTAATTGCTTAATTGTTTTATTGTTGAATTGTTTATTTAAAGGTACTACCTTTTTAAAAGGTAGTACCTTTACGCAGATGAAAATAATAGCTTACCATAAACCAAACGGAATAATTTGCACTACCGAAAAGGTGGAAGGAAATATTATAGATGCCATTAACCATCCTGAAAAACTTATTCCCATTGGCAGGCTCGATAAAGATTCGGAAGGATTGATTCTTCTTACCGATAATGGCAGTATAATCAATAAAATCATTCATCCCGATTTTGAGCACGAAAAAGAATATGTGGTTACTCTCAATCTGCCATTAAGAAATCAATTTATTAAACAAATGGCGGCAGGGGTGTATATTGGAGACACCATAACCAAACCTTGCCGGATTATACCCGAACCAAATACAAGACGTGTTTTTCGAATAATCTTAAAGCAGGGATTGAACCGGCAGATAAGGAGAATGTGCAACGCGCTAAATTACCAGGTAATAAAATTGCAAAGGGTAAGGATAATGAATATTAGTTTAGGAAAATTAAAGCCGGGAGAATGGAGAGAACTGACCGAAGAAGAAACAAAAGAATTGGTAGCTCAACTAACATAAAATAAAAAACCTCCCGGGAATGACCAGGAGGTTTTTTATGTATTCTTATTAATTAATTCCTAGAAGTGGAAAGTAACTCTCAAAGAAGCAGTACCTGTATTAGAACCTTTGAAACCAAACATGTTTCCTTGGTTCAAATCAGTATCAATACCTATTTTTGATTGTCCTTCTGTAACTCTTTCGATAGTAGAAACCTGGTTCTTACCGTTTGCATCAAGACCTTGTTCTTCCGTTGTTTTTTTACCTTTTCCTGTAGTTTGGAAACCTAATCCCCAACCATATTCAGCACCGATAGCAATTTTCGGGAAGATAAAATATTCAGCACCTATAAATCCACGGATACCAATTCCTATTGTAGCACCTGATTTGTTTAGTGTTGTACGAGAACTTAATCCCGGCACACCAGAAGCTACGCCAGCTCCAAAATTAGCAGAATCCGGATTGGACTGCCACATTGTAGAATTTGGAGTACTTGTTTGATTTGCTGCAGTTGGAGTAGGAGTCATCGTGTTACCATAAGTATATTTGTCTTTTGAACTGGAAAACCAGATCATAAGGTCAGCACCGTAAAAACCTTGTAAACGGGTTTTTCCTCTTCTCCACTCTTTACCTACACCAATAGCTATATTGGTAGAAGAATGTTTGTACTTGTCAGTTACCACTGCATCTACATTTGGAAACACAACAGGAGTCAATCCCTGGTCGTCTCCTCTTAGAGAGTTTTTAAAGGTTTGGCTGTTTAAACCCAAACGTACCAATACTCTGTACGCTGTTTTTTCATCAATAAATTTCTTACCGATAATGGTATGGTTCCCGTTTAGCCAATTTACTCCAGGTGCAGTGTTTTTTCCTGTAAAACCACTAAATGCATTGCCAACGAATTCAAAAATCGGATCGGCATTCAAACTGATAGCCCAATCATTTGCCTCGGGCAACATTGGCTCACCTTTTTTAGAGGTTAAATCTTGCGCAAAAGCACCGGTGATACCAAATGCTAATGCAATTACTAATACTGTTTTTTTCATTTTTTTGTTGTTTAGTTTAAATTGTTTTTGTTTAATAAGTTTTAAATTTATGTGGGCAAAGGTATAGCTTTTTAAAAACCCATTACTCCATGCCCCCCAGGATATTGCTAACATGAATTTGTTAACAACTATCAACGCTAAATATAAATCTTATACATAATTGACTATAAATTATAGTTTTATAACTATTAGAAATGCGTTTTTTTACAAAAAAACACCTTGTTTTTCGAAAATTCTTTGAAGAATTTTGAAAAGTTTAAACAAACTTTTCAAAGGTTTGTAAAGAATAATCATTGGCAATTACAAACTTTAGAAAAGATTAAACAAACTTTTCAAAGGTTTGTAAAGACTAATCATTGGCAATTAAATACTTTTAAAAGAATAACTCACCTTATTTAATATTTATTTCATCAACAAAAATAAAGGCATCACCTCCCGCACCTTGATGCCATTCGGGCAACCTGCCAAAGTTAAATGCCTTTATTTTAATATATCGAGTTGAAATTCGTTCGTTAATCCCTTTCCCGAAATTCGCAATTTGAGCTTCATTGTCTTCAGGTTTCACATCGGTATTGTCCACGGTAGCTATCAACTGGAAGTTCTTGTTATCATTAGAAGAATAAAACTCTACCTTTTTAGGCATCAATATCCACGAACGGGAGTCTTGCAGAAAACCGGCACTAAAAAACTTAACACTTTCGGGCTTACCCATGTCTATCACCGCTTCAAAATCCTGCCCTTGGTAGCCCTGCCATTCCCCTTTGCGCCAGTCCATATCTCCTCTTATCCCATCTATCAGTCCCTCATCTCCCCCAGCGGTGTATTGTGGATTGTATTTGGATATAATTTTTATTTTCCAGTTATGAGGCATTTTATAGAAAGTTCCCGTGGTTATAAAACTTTTCTCCCCCTGCTCATTCATTACAAAAGTTTTAATGGTAGTAGTTTTATCAATAAGTACCGGTGCAGTATATTTTAAGGATTTGTCTGTTGGGGTGGTGCCATCTATACTATAATATAAGGTAGCTTTTGGGTAAACGGATTTTAATTCGACAGACATGTTATCCTTAAATACCCTTGAAGAAGCTTTTAGGTAGGGCACTATTACTATCGAGTGGTTATGAATTGCCGGCAAAGGCGGGACGTGTTCCAAATCTACCTTTGGCTTTGCGCCCATTGTAAATGCTAACGCAGTTCCATTCATAATATCGCTGTAAGAAATGCTGCTTTCCAGGCATTCTTTGCCTCCAAGGGTGCAAGACTGTATATAGAAATTATCTTTCGAAACATCTTTAGCAGTAATCTCAAAGGTTTTGCCGTTTTCCAGGTGAATTTTTGCATCAGTATACGATGGAGTGCCAAACTGGTAATTACCTGAACCGGGAGTAACTTCATAAATACCCAATGCACTCAATACAAACCAGGCACTCATTTGTCCGCAATCTTCATTGCCAATTAAACCATCAGTAGCAGGTTTATAAAAATCAGAAACAATTTGATGAATACGCTCCTGGGTTTTGGAAGGTTTCATAATGTAATCATACAAATAAGCCATGTGGTGGCTGGGTTCGTTGCCGTGTGCATACTGCCCTATCAATCCCGAAATATCGGGTTGCTCCCTGCCGGTGGTTTTGGAAGAAGTAGTAAACAGCTGGTCCAGTTTGCTCTCAAACTTATCAGGTCCGCCCATCATTTCTATTAACCCGCTAATATCCTGTGGAACAAAAAAGGTGTATTGCCAGGAGTTGCCTTCGGTAAAGTTATTGTTTACCTCCCTCGGTTCAAAAGGAGAAAGCCAGCCTCCGTTTTTGCGGGGGCGCATAAACCCGGTTTCTTTATCGAACACATTTTTCCAGTTTTGAGAGCGTTTATAATAGGTGTCCAAGTCTTCCTTTTTATGGAGAAGTTTTGCCATTTCAGAAATGCACCAATCGTCATAAGCATATTCCAGCGTTTTGGAAACGGATTCAGACTCATCTTCCAGCGCCAGGTAACCATGGTCCTGGTAGGCAGGCAAGCCCAGGTGGTTCCAGGTAGCCGACTTTTTCATTGCCTCCAATGCAAGAGGCATATCAAAACCGGTGATGCCTTTTACTGCCGCATCGGCTATTACACTTACCGAATGATAACCAATCATACAATCGGTTTCGTTGCTTGCCAGCTCCCAAACGGGCAATCTTCCACCGTCTTTATATTGTGCCAAAAAAGTTTTGATGAAATCGGTGGTTCGTTTGCGGTCTATAATGGTATAAAGCGGGTGTGCTGCCCTAAAGGTATCCCAAAGGGAGAAAACAGAATAATACGTAAACCCTTCTGCTTTGTGTATTAAATTATCTCTGCCGCGATACATCCCGTCCACATCCTGCGCTACATTGGGCTGAATCATGGTGTGGTAAAGGGCGGTATAAAATGTTTTTAACTGGTTTTTATCAGTGGTAGTAATTTCTATTTTGCCCAGTTCTTTGTTCCAAAGCTGTTCGGCATCGTGCTTGGTTTTCTCAAAATCCCAGCCGGGAAGTTCGGCTTTCATGTTTTTTTCTGCGCCATCGTAACTAACCGGGGACAAGGCTACTTTTACCAAAAGACTGCCCCCGTCCCGGGTATCGAATACAAATAGTGCTTTATTTCCTTCTTTGTTTTTAGTAACTGTGGCAGGTTCCGAAAATTCAATACGGGCATATATGTATTGATTAGTAGCCCAGGCAAGGCTTCTTCTAAACACCATTACTGTTTTTGCATCTATTATTTTTATTTCGCCTTCCAGCAATTTGTCGCGGTGCGTTAAATCCAACACCACGGCTGCAGCACCTGTTTTATGGAAAGAATATTTATGAAACCCTACCCGGGTAGTTGCCGTTAGTTCTACTTCTATATCGTCTTTTTCCAGCTTTAGTTTATAATACCCTGCTTCGGCTGTTTCGTTTTTGTGAGAAAAACGGGAAGAATAAATTTTGTTATCAAAACTGCCTTGTCCCATCATGGGCATTAGCATAATGTCGCCATAATCTGAACAACCGGTGCCGCTTAAATGGGTGTGGGAAAATCCGTAAATAACGGAATCAGAATAATGATACCCGCTGCATCCATCCCAACTGCCATCTATGCGGGTGTCGGGCGAAAGTTGTACCATTCCGAAGGGAACGGTGGCTCCCGGAAAAGTGTGTCCATGACCTCCGGTGCCTATCATCGGGTCCACGTAAGAAGTGATGAGTGGTGTGCCGGCAGAGAAAAAACAGGCAACAAGAAGTATAACAGGGAGGAAAAATAGTCTTTTCATTGTAAATAGGGTTTTAGCGAAGCGACAAATGTAGTTAAAAATAGTGCCCCCATTAACAGTTTTGAAAGATGCTATGACGGAAAAAAACGGGCGGGCTACACACCGACTGCCGGAGGCACATACGGTGCTTAACAAGGTGGGCTTCATAAAGCGAAGCGTCTAAAAAAAATTAAGTAGTTTTTAGTTTTAGGTTTTCGAGTTGGGTAAAAGCCTCTTTTTCCAGGTCAGAGATTTGAAGGAGCATTTGGGCACAGATGTCGAAATCGGCTTGCTGGTTGGTAGTTCTGCCTTTATATATTCTGCCCATTTGAACGGCTGCTGCCCGCCACTGGTCGCCTATGGTGGTAAATTGTTCGGAAATTTGGAGCAGGTTGTCGTTTGGAATATATTGGTGTGCTTGCTGGAGGAAGGCGGCAAAGATGAAGCGGAAGCCCCCTCCGCCTGTACCTATTTCTTCCTGCATACGTACTATCTGGCCCAGGTATAAGCCTGCTTTTCGGGGTCCTAATTGAGTTCTCCATTTGGTTATTTGGCGGGCGGTGTATTTTATTCCGTTTACTCCGGCTATGCCTCCGGGCAGGTGGAGCATGGCGTGGTTGGTGTGTTTGATGCCTTTGATGATGGCGTTGGTGATAGTGTGAGCCGTGACCGGGTTAATGTGTTGTGGAAAATAGATTTGCCCTTTGGGCGCAAGGGGTCCTTTAGCAAAACGCACTTTGAGCATGTCGGCTTCGGAAAGGGTGGTAACGGTTTCCATGATGGGGTCGGAGATGAGGTAGTTTCCGTTTTCTTTTCCATAAACAATGAGGTTGTGGGCATTGAAATGGAAGCGGTATTCGGGTGGAAAATAAGGAAGATTAAAAACCCCAACCTGTGCGCCAACGGGGATGGATTGTGTTGCCATTTTGTCGAGGTAAGCGGTGGCTTGTTTTTCGGAAGAGAATTTTATCCGGGTTACTTTTATTCCCAGGGCGTTGGCTGTTCGTTTAAAAATGGTGCCGGGCATGCTTCGGTAAGTGATAGCGGGACCTCCGTTTATTTTGAGGAAAGGGAGGTGCATGTAAAAGATGCCCGAGCCGATGCCGAAAACGAGGGGTTCGGTTATGAAATTTAGTCCGTGGTATTTTAACAGGGAGGTGGCTACTCCGTTTTCGCAATGTGCTGTTTGGATATGTTCGAATTGTTTTGTCATGGTTGCGTTTATCTCCCCTTACCTGGTCCTTAAAAAGGAAAGAGCAAGGTGGGTGAGGTGGTTGTTTTAACCTTTAAATTTTTTTAATTCTTCTGTGGTAATGTCGAATGCTTTGGCATAGATGCTTAGTTTTTTATCGCTTAAAGTTTTGAAAACTGATGGTTGAAGGTGTCGCCTGATGGTAAATTTCCAGAAACCGGTGTAGCTGGAAAGTAATGAAACGTCCATTAATTTAAGTTCCATAAAATAAAGTATGGGGCTTTGTTGATTTGCTTTTACCTGGAGGCGGGCTTGTTCTACTTTTTCTTTGATGTCGTTCCATGCGTTGTCTAGGGCATCGGCTTTTACGTTCCAGCCGGTGCTTAGGTCGGTGGTGTAGTTTCCGTCTTTGTCTTTTACATAACATACTTCGCGAAATATGTTGGTGATGGCGGTTTTGTCTTGCGGAAGGTCTTCTTTTTTCATTGCTTTAGGAGGAAACAGTTTTTTTGTTGTAAAACCAAATAATATCCACTTGTTTATCTATTTCCTCATCAGGTGGCATGGCATTAGGTCCGGTAGTGATGGATGTGAGCCCGCTCCCTGGTTGCAGGCAAATGGAGTATGGGTCCACTTTTAAATCCATTGGTGTGTCAAGAGCTTTGGCACTCATAAGACGGAACATGGCGGCTGCAAATTTTTCTAAGAGAAGAACGTTTTCTTTTACTTTTTCGATTAATGCTTTTGGTTCGTATTGCATTTCCAACTCCTGTTGCCATTTTTGAAGGAAAGGAACATCGAAAGGGTCTATGTAATGGTTGGTAAAAATTTCAATATCGTATTGCTGCCATTCAATAAACAATTGCTGTATGCGTTTGTTTAATTCGCCAAACTTGCTGCCAATGGCGGATGGGCTGGCAAAGAGTTCTTTGATGACTTTGAGATTTACAAAGCCTTTGTTGGTAAAAATTAAACAAGGTACAGACCAGTAGATAGCCCAGTCCCAAAATATTTTAAATACCATTATCTGGGTATTGCCCATTAATAAATATTTGTTTTGATAAATAGGAATCCAATTTTCGATATGAGCGAGGTGAGCTTTTTCGTAAACCGCAGCGCGAATAGAAATATCTTCGCCAGCCAAATCGCGGAGAATTAAATCGGTCATCCAGGAGTTTGCAAGTGCAATTAAATCGGACCCGGGAGAATACAGGGGGTCGAGAAAAGCACCCGACTCGCCTACTACTCCCCACCTGTTTGCTGAATACAACTGACCTGAATCGTGAGCGAAATGTTTGAGCACACGGAAATCTAACAACCCTTCGCCTTCGCCCCGTGGTTTTAGCATTTTATAACACAGGGGTTCGTTTGTTTGAAGCCATGTTAGTGATTTCTGGTAGGTATTTATGTCTTCGAAGGGATGAACGGCAGGGTCGGCAACGATGCCAATGCTGGTGTTTTTGGAACCTAAAGGAATAACCCAAACCCAATATCCTTTGTCCATAAAATGCACGGTGCTTAAATATCTTAGTTTGGGCTCCAACTGCGATTTCCAGGTTGTATTCTCGCTCCAGTCGTCAATGTCTATTTCGCCTTTCAATCTCCACCAAACCGCATTTACATGATGCTCCATGGGTTTAACAAAGTTTAATTTTCGTTTCAACAGACTTCCACGCCCGGTTGCATCAGCTATCCATCGTGCTTTTACGGTGGTGTCTTGCCCGTCTTTGGAATAAGTTACCTGGTGCCCGTGTTCCGAAAACAGTACATCCTTTGCTCTTGCCCCCCTGATTAATTCTGAACCTAACGACTGGGTATGGGAGGACATGTAATTTTCCAGCGTGCCCCTGTCTAACTGGTGACTGGGTACAGGCAGTTTTAATCGGGGACCGAGTTCAACGCGGTTGGTTATATCGTTTTTATCCGTTGTTTTAAAAAAAAAGCGAAGCCCATGTTTTGGCAATTCATGTTCTTCCAAATATCCTTTCAGGTCGAGTACTTCGCGCATGTAATGAGTTGCCAGTTCCACAGTAGATTCGCCCACTTTATGAGCAGCAGTGGGGGCAGCATTGTCCATGCTTTCTAAAATCAAAATAGAAATATCGGGCTTAGCTCTTTTCAATTGAATGGATAAGGTAAGACCAGCTAAACCGCCCCCGGGAATGATTACATCGTATATTTTATCCATTTTAATTCCTGCGAAATTAAGGAATTAATGTTTATCAGCCCAAGGAAAAAAATACATGCTACTTGGGAGAGGACGTTGGCACAAGGTATAAAAATAAAAATCCCACTACTGAAACCAGCAGCGGGATTTTTACCGAAAGGTGTTAAGAATTAATGTAAAGTAATGGTGTACACATTTCCGTTGATGGTAACAGTAGCTTGGTCATCGCAGGCACCGTTTCCGTAATCAATGGTACGGGTAGGTTTGCCGGAAGGTACAATCTGAACCACACCGCTTACAAACTCGTGACAGCTCACTTCTCTTCTTAACGGTGTAATGATGGTGGCAGTAAACTGGTTGCCATGAGCATTGGTTCCGGAAGCAGTACCGTTTATAAGATATACATCATCGTTGCGGGTAAGAGTGCTTTCGCCCTGTATCCATTCGCGGGTGCGGTTAGAAACCCAAGTGATAGTTCCTCCATTATTTGCTTTCACAATAGTACCGTTTACAGTGATAGTGAAAACAAGATGTCCTGAACCGTTATGACCATTATTTACCACTGTTTTGGTTCCCATTACCTGGTTATCGTTTACAAAATAATTAGTAAAAGTGATGGTATGAGTGGAAGCAGAATCGCGGTAATGACCCACATAAGAAACGTTTATTTGTCCTCTGCGGTATCTTCCGTCTGCACACATACAGTTGGTAGCACCAAAATTAATGGTTAATAAATGCGGGTTAACAGTGGTATCGTTGGTAAACGTAGCGCAGGCACTTAACATTCCTTTTTCGTTAGAACTGTTTGTACCCATGTATGATGCCACACTTCCGCTTGCTGCCTCGTCAGCAATGTTGTGAACATCATTGTAAGTTCCTTCTGCCAAAGCGTGGTCTCCTGCTGCTGAAGTATCTTTGTCAGTAACATCATCTTTTGTTTTTCTGCAAGATGTAAACAGAATACCCACAGTAGCTGCTACCATAAGGTAAGTCATCATTTTTTTAGTTTTCATTTTTTATTTTTTTTAAAAGATTAAAGAATTAAATTTATTTGCATCTATGACGATGGTAAAAATAAAAGGTTTAATGAGAAGTGAAAAATTAATTTATAATTACAATTAAATTGGAATTATGAAAACCGAATTTATTAAATAGCAAAGTGATATTGTTATCTATAATTAGTTTGTAAAGTTGCCCGAGGTTGATCAAGTCCCCTAATTTAACAGGCAAATTGTAAACTACTATACAAATTTTAAAAAACCTGTTTCCCTAAAACACCTCACCCCTTCATCCCCTCTTTAAAGGAGAGGGGGTAAGAGGTGAGGTACTAAATTAAAAAAGAACAATAAGATAGATTTACAAAGCACTTCAGGAAGCGGCTTCCCTCTCCTTTGGAGAGGGGCTGGGGGGTGAGGTCTTACAAAAAATGTATAGTAGTTTAGGCAAATTGCCAAAAGGGCTTTGAGCCCCTTCGGAGGAAACACTATATATGTATCACTTCGCCATAAGCAGCCGCAGCAGCTTCCATAATGGCTTCGCTCATGGTAGGATGAGGATGAACTGTTTTAATAATTTCATGTCCTGTAGTTTCTAATTTTCGAATAGCAACTATCTCTGCAATCATCTCGGTAACGTTAGCACCTATCATGTGAGCACCTAATAATTCGCCATACTTAGCATCAAAAATTAATTTTACAAAACCATCTTTTGCACCTGCCGCACTTGCTTTTCCACTTGCAGAAAAAGGAAATTTACCAATCTTTAATTCGTAACCTGCTTCTTTGGCTTTTGCTTCTGTATATCCTACAGAGGCTATTTCGGGCTGGCAATAGGTACATCCGGGAATGTTATTATAATCTAAAGGTTCAGGAGAATGTCCTGCAATTTTTTCCACACAAATAATTCCTTCTGCACTTGCCACATGTGCCAATGCTTGTCCGCCCACACAATCACCAATGGCGTAATAGCCGGGAATATTTGTTTGATAATACGGATTAGTTAATATTTTTCCTTTATCCGTTGCAATTCCTGTTTCTTCCAGTCCAAGGTTTTCAATGTTTGCCTGGATACCCACAGCAGAAAGAACTACTTCGGCATCCATCGTTTCTTCACCTGCTTTTGTTTTAATTTTTACTTTGCAATCATTCCCTTTTGTATCCACACTTTGAACAGAAGATTCGAGCATTACATTAATTCCCATTTTTTTGAACGAGCGTTCCAATTGTTTCGAAACCTCTGCATCTTCAACAGGAACAAGGGCAGGAAGAAATTCAACCAACGTTACTTTGGTTCCCATGGTGGCATAAAAGTATGCAAACTCACTGCCAATGGCTCCCGAACCAACCACTACCATTGTTTTTGGCAGCTTAGGTAAAACCATTGCTTCGCGATAGCCAATTATTTTTTTACCATCAATAGGTAAGTGGGGCAACTGACGGGCACGAGCACCTGTTGCAATAATAATATGTTTAGCATCATAAGTAGTTACTTTTTTATCGGCATCAGTAACCTCCACTTTTTTGCCTGCTTTAATTTTTGCAGTGCCTGCAATCACATCAATTTTATTTTTCTTCATCAAAAACTGAACACCTTTACTCATTCCATCTGCCACATCCCGACTGCGTTTTACTACTTTTGTAAAATCGGCTTCACCGCCCTTAACAGTTATTCCATAATCGGCAGCATGGTTTAAGTATTCAAACACCTGTGCACTTTTCAGCAATGCTTTTGTGGGAATGCAACCCCAGTTCAAACAAATGCCTCCCAGGTTTTCGCGCTCAATGATTGCTGTTTTTAAACCTAACTGTGAAGCTCTGATGGCTGCCACATATCCGCCCGGACCGCTACCTACTACTATTAAATCGTAACTCATATTTTAGATTGTTTTGATTTTTTAATTTAAATTATTTTTATTCCTGTTCTGATTATTTCTGCCAATATACTTGCCTTGTCATGTTTTTTATATTCATCCCAAAAAATACATTTGGGTTCTATCAAGGTATCTACTTTTCCCGCTTCATGAAATAAACCTGCCCCAATCTCTATTCTATTATCATGTGTGGGTGCATCTACAATTACCCCTACATCAATATCACTGTCTTTTCTAACTGTCCCTTTTGCATAAGAACCATAAATAAACACACCTTTTACATTGTATTTATCTTTAATCAATAAATAAAATGCTTTTACTTTTTCTTTTATTTTATTTTCGATTTCAGCCATTGGAATAGTTCAGACGTGTTTTTAAAAATCTCTTTAGAATTTGTTGCGTTTACTTTTTTCGACAATTCCTGTATTTTTTCTGCATATCTTGTTTCAATATAATAAGTATTCAGAAATTCAATAAATTTAGTTTGCTCTGCTGTAAATTCAATTTCCAAATTTAGTAATTCAATAAGCCTTTTTAAATTATGTGTATAAGGAGGCGTTTCATTTTTCTCTTGTACAAAAATGGCTTTCAATATTTTTTCAATGCACTGCTGCGATGTAAAAACAACATAGATATATCTGCCACTATCCAGCATAGCTTTTGCTGTATCAAAGTCATATTCTGCCAGCGCAATCCAATTGTCAATTACCTTTTTACTCATAACCTTCGCGAAAGTAGTAATTTATTTTGTTACAAATAAAAAAACAACTTCATTATGTAATTTGAATTTGTAATTTCGCCCATTCTTAATTCATAATTTTATGCGTTACATTATCTCTTATCAAAACCCGCACACTCATTTTATAGACATTGAGTTTATTGCTGATATAATAAACCAGGATGAAACAATCATTCAACTCCCTTCATGGCGACCGGGAAGATATGAGCTTGGAAACTTTGCTAAAAACATTCAGCGATGGGCTGCTTTTGATGGAAATGGAAATGCGTTATCTTTTCAAAAAATAACAAAGGACTGCTGGAAAGTACAAACCAAAGGAGTTTCCGGGCTTCATATCCGCTATAATTATTATGCGTTTGATTTGAATGCAGGTTCTACTTACCTGGACAAACATCAATTGTATATGAACCCAGTTAACTGCTGTGTTTATATTCCCGAACGAATAGAGCAAAAATGTGTTTTGATTTTGAACCTGCCTGATGATTATAAAGTAGCTAGCGGGATGAGGTCAATGACTGTAGATAGAGTAAAAGAGGCGAATATATTTCGAGCAACCGACTTCCACCACCTTGCCGATTCTCCTTTTATGGCAAGTGCTTCTCTTCAACAGAATAAAATAAATTGCAACGGAATTGATTTCCACCTTTGGTTCCAGGGCGAATGCAAACCTGACTGGAAAAAACTTTCTACCGACTTCACAAAATTTTGCTCCCATCAGTTAGAATTATTTGGCGTTGCTCCTTATAGCGAATATCACTTTTTATTCCAGATTCTCCCCACCAAAATGTATCACGGAGTGGAGCATAAAAACTCTACCGTTATTGCTCTCGGTCCCGGATATAATTTAATGAAAGAGGAGTTGTACGATGATTTATTAGGCGTTAGTTGCCACGAATTGTTTCATGCCTGGAATATCAAAACCATTCGCCCGGTGGAAATGATGCCTTATGATTATACCAAAGAAAATTATTCCAAACTTGGTTATGTATGCGAAGGCATTACTACTTATTATGGCGATTATTTGTTGCTTCGCTCAAAGGTTTTTAGTGAAGAACAATATTTTCAAACCTTGACCGAACGAATGCAGAAACACATTGATAATTTCGGGAGATATCATATTTCGGTTGCCGATTCGTCATTCGACACCTGGCTGGATGGCTATGTGCCAGGAATACCTAACCGCAAAACTTCTATTTATGACGAAGGAAATTTATTGGCTTTTTGTACCGATATTTTTATCCGTAAACATTCTGAAAATAAATATTCATTAGACGATGTGATGCGATATTTATATAATGAGTTTGCGACAAAAGAAAAGGGATATTCCGAAACAGATTACAAAGGAATAGTGGAACATTTTGCTTCTGCTTCTTTTGATGATATTTATACTAATTACATACATGCAGCCACCGACTATACTCCCCTTATGAAAAATGCGCTGGATTATATAGGTTGCGAATTGGTCATTTCTCCGTCTTTAAAATTTCACGAACATGCACTGGGTTTAAAAACACACGAACTGGGTGGTTTTGCAAAAGTGCTGGCTGTATATCCCGATTCCGCAGCCGATAAAGCAGGCATAGCTGTAAATGACGATATACTTACCATAAACACCATGCAGGTGAAACCAGATGGCACAGGAACCAACTTTAGCGAATGGTGTACTTATTTTGGCAACATTGAACTTACCTTAACCATTATTACTAACAGTGTATGCAAAGAGATAAAACTAAAGCCCCAACCGGGTAGTTTTTATAAAACCGCTTTTATAAAACCATTGTCTTCATTTACAGAAAAACAAAAAAACAATTTTGGTTTGTGGAGTAATTCATAATTGCTGTATTGTTAACTTATTTATTGTTGGTGCTCCTTTAAACCCATTATCAGAAACAATTTAGCCATAAAACAATTTCTGTTTCAAAGTTATTCCCAAAAATTGTTAATAAGTTTTGATTACTTAAAGTATTTCGCCTCTTTATTTTAGGTTATTTAGCACCATAAATCAAACAAATTAATTAATCACTAAACTCAAAAAAATGGAACAAACAACTACAACAACAGTTACAACAGAGATTGTGGCTAAAAGACCAACCTTTTTAACGGTATTATGCATCCTATCTTTTATAGGTGTTGCATTTGCGCTAATAGGTGGCATTATGAATTACTTTACTTACTCGGCATTGGCTACCAGTGGCGATATGTTTGGAGGTTTGAAAACCGAGGCAGGACAGGACATGAACAATGCCATGAATTCTATGGCTAATGCTTTGGGTATGGATTACGGAAAAATGGCAACTGTGGCCATGATTCAGGCAGTGCTAAACATACCTATATTTATAGGGGTGATGATGATGTGGAAACAAAAGAAAGCCGGTTTCTGGATTTATTCTATATTCGAAATTGCTCAACCTATTTTACCTTTGGTGATGGGTCTTGGTTTGGTTGGAGGCATTATGGCTACTGTTGGCTTAATTTTCTCTATTGTGTTCATTATTCTTTACGGTGTTAATTTAAAACACATGAGCTAATTAAAAATAAAATAATTGAACTCAAAAATCCTTCTGCAAAGGAGGGATTTTTGTTTTAAAACAAAAAGTAATTTTACCCCTTAATCTAATTTTAAAACAATTCAAAAAATGGAAACAAACACACTTGAACTAACAACAACTAATCCTCTTCCCAAATTTTTAAAAACTCTATGTATTCTTAGTTTTATTATGTGCGGCTTAATGTTGCTGTTTGGTTTAATGGGTTTAAAAAACCTGTTTATGTCTGCCGAAGATATAATGGCAATGAACCCATACATGCAAAAAATGCAGGACAATAATCCCGAAAGCTACCAGGCCATTTTAGACAGTATGCAGTATAAAAACATTAGTGCCATTATGGGCTTCCTGGTTCCTTTAATATCGCTGACCGGGGTAATATATATGTGGAAAATGAAAAAAACAGGGTTTTATATTTACCTCATAGGCGAGGTTTTACCATACCTGGTGGTATATCTTACTTCTGGACTTTCTGTAATGTATGCTTCCACCAGCATGATGGGAGATAAAGGAGAAATGATTATTAATATATTTTTGGGTTCGGTAGTACTGTTCGATATAGTATTTATAATTCTTTATGCCTTAAATTTAAAACACATGAAGTAACAAAAAGCCGCCCTTTACTTCAAAAAAAATCCCGCTTTTTTTCAAAGCGAGATTTTTAATTTAGCATCAATCCTGTTATCGAAGGACCGCTATCCACATCATTCCACAACTATTTTCCTGTTAAACATTCCTTCCCCCGTTACCACCTTCACAAAATAAATCCCTTTTGCTTGTGCTGATAAATCTATTTTCTCCTCCTCATTCTTTATACTTGTTTTTTCAAACACACAATTGCCAAGCAAATCATAAACACATATTCGGAGGTTGGATGTTGGATGTTGGGTATTTGAATGAATAGTAAATATGCCGGAGGAGGGGTTTGGAGTTATAGATATTGCGGATTGTGGATTTGGGATTGAGGATAGGACATTAGTGGGAATATTGCTTCTATTAATTTTTGCTAAGTAATAAGCTCCTCCTGATGCAAGAAAAGTAGTAGTTGTCCCGAATTCTGCTGAATCATTAAATGTCCCGCTTACAAAAATATTATTATAGTAATCATGGCTTATGTTTTTTCCCCAATTACTAACTGTAGATGGCAGAGACCAGTTTAAATTATTATATGGATTAAATTCCCAGATAAACGTTCCGCCAATCCAGGGATAGTTATCATAAGCTCCTGTTAACCAAATAGAATCATTATTATCCATGGTTATTGATTCGCATTCAGCATCATAAGCAGGAATATTATGTGTCCATATTATATTTCCTGAATTATCGAATTTATCTAAATCAAATCCATTATACCTTTGCCAAAGAGATAAATAAAAATTACCATTATTATCAACTGTAAGGTTTTGATGCGGCTCATAATAATTACTTCCTAAATTGACAGCCCATTGAATAGTTCCGGCAGAATTAAATTTTGCAACAAAATGGCTGCCCATGCAATTATAGCATCCATATTGGATTATACCATTTCCAAAATCCAAACCCGCAGTATCGAGTGGTTCACCAAGTAAATAGATGTTGCCTGTGGTATCAGCCGAAACTTCCCAGGCATCACCACCGGGATGATGAATAAGCAGTTCATTAGTACCATTCAAATCAAATCTTGCAATAAATAATTCGGGTTGAGAAAAAGCAGTCCCCTCTATAACTGCACCGGTGCAGGATTTTCCGCAAATAATAACTCTTTGATTTTTGGTAAGGTATATGTCCCCGAAACCGGGAAAGCCAGTACCAAAATAATCATACGCGCCATATATTTTATACCAAAGTAAAGCACCTGAGGAGTCTATTTTGCAGAATAAAATATCCCTGGTTCCTATCGAAGTAAAATTAATCGTGTCGAATATCAAATGAGAAAAATGCCCAAGAAGATAGAGGTTGCCTGAATTATCAGCTACCATTCCATAACTTGTTAAATCACCGCTAAACTGCTTTTGCCATTGGAATATTCCGTTTGAATTAAATTTTTTGATTGTGGAGTCATGTATCGTAAAAACATTACCAATCGAATCAACAGCAAGTTTACTTACATTCTCCTGTATAGCCCACTCCCATTGCTGTGCCACCGCACTCAAACTCAACTCAACCAAAACAATAACCAAAATCTTTTTCATTCCACCACAATTTTCTGATTAAACATTCCCTCCCCCGTTTCTGTCATACTGAGCTTGTCGAAGTACGTCTTCACAAAATAAATCCCTTTTGCTTGTGCTGATAAATCTATTTTCTCCTCCTCATTCTTTATACCTGTTTTTTCAAACACACAATTGCCAAGCAAATCATAAACACATATTCGGAGGTTGGATGTTAGATGTTGAGTATTTGAATGAATAGTAAATATGCCGGAGGATGGGTTGGGAGTTAAAGAGATTTCGGAATTGGGATTTGGGATTTGGGATTGGGTGGTGGGTATTAAAGCAGAAAGTTTTGCAATATATGGACTTCCATATAAATTATCTAAAGAAGTAATAGAATATGTTCCAACCGTTTTTGTTCCAACAAAATTTCCTGAAACATATATTGAATTTTCGCTATCTGTAATAAGATAATTACCGCGAATATTATCGTGATAAGACCATACTGTATTACCCGTTTGTGCATCCGCTTTTGAAACAAACTCCGGTATTCCGGCTATTGTATCACTACTTCCCATAAAGTATAAATTATTTCTCCTGTCCATATATATTGTTCTAATAAAATAATCGGGAGTAGCATATCCCCCTGCGCCATAAACATGTGTCCAGATTATATTGTTTAAAGAATCTTTTTTTGTTATACCACTACAAACGCTATTATGATTTCCATTGCCCCCTCCTGCATAATATATATTTCCATTGTTATCAATATTGCATCCAACCTGCCAGCTATAAGGACCAGCGCTGCCAATACCATAACCGCGAATATACGCCCCTGAACTGGTGAACTTATGTAAATGGGCGCCATAGTATTCTCCTACCAATAATCCATTGCTTTCAAGATTACCAATACCTGAAATTTCCACATAGATATTATTGAGACTGTCCGTCTTTATTTTTGAACCTACACAATGACCATAGATAGATGTGTCTTGTGGAATTGCACGTTGCGACCATTGCAAATTACCAAAGGTATTAAACTGAAGTAAAAAAAAGTAACGACTTAGAGCTCCGGGATAAACTAAAGTATCAAACGTGCCGCTGTATTTATAACCTCCTGTAACAATCATAAAACCCCGCGAATCGAAAGCACATTCACCATATTCATCTCCCGCGCCTCCTAATTGTTTGATAATTGAAAAAGTTCCGGAACCATCTATTTTTATTATACAAATATCCATGCCGCCAGCACTGCTTAGAGTAAAATCAGGTGTAATAAGTGAACCGGAAAAATTGCCGTTAAGCACAGCTTCGTTATTTTCATTGAAACATATGTTAAACCAAGCTAACCCGGTGCAATAAATAATTTTGCTCCATAAAAAAATATTGTTTTTATCTCTTTTGATTAAAATAAAATGAAGAGAATCTTCGGTGTGGGAATAAAATGAAGTTATTTCATTAATACTGTTTTTGTAGGGAATAAGTGTAAAATTATTTCCTGTTTTATCCACTTCCACCACAGAACTATGCACAGTGTTAAAGCCTTCCAGCCATTCACATTGTTGACCACTACTTTCCTTAAAAGAAATTAAGGAGATAAAACAAATTGTAATAAGTAGATTTTTTTTCATGAAAAGAAATTTTTATAAAAAGAATTTATTCGAAAAATTTAAGTCCACAAATTTCTCCCTTTTAAAAATCAATTATGTTATAGAACTCAAATAAACTATTACATCATTTATAAAAAAACAAAAACCTTTATCCCTCAAAATTCAGGAGAAAGGTTTTTATTTTATTTTTCTCAAAAAATAAAAAAAAGCAGCAGGGGCATTTACAAAACAACTGATGATAGACTATCAGTCCAAATCTAATGCCCCCGGTGCTTACGATTTCCAGTTTACAACACTCCGATGGAACGGGTTGAGCTCCATACAAGGGTGGTGCTTGTACCTACACCTGCACCCTGTACAAAAACCAACTTTAAAGCTATCAGTCTCATTATCGTTTTGTTTGCGCTGGTGCTGGTTACAATGGACCATGTTTCCGGGTCCGTTGATCCGTCCTGCGAATAACGATAAACATAAGAATGGGCTTTACTTCCGTACGACTTCATGCTGGCTTCTATCCATCCTGTGTTTTTACCTGCCTTTAATTGAAAATTTAAAGGTGGGGGTAATACTCCAACCGGGTGTCTTGGTGCCCGGGTTTTGTAACCGCTTCTCAATGCTTTTGCCAAATCGTTGCCGCACGTTTTTTGAACATACAGTGCCTCCAGTTTCAGGAGGGCGATAAGGTCAGCCCGCGATTGATTTTTTAAAGCCGTTTGGGCAGGTCCGCCCTTAAAAGCTTTATCAGCATCAAACACGCCTTTTGCCGTTGCTATAGTGGCAAGAGGTGGAGAAGGTACAGGATAATCAACTGCATTAGCTGTCATCTGG
This sequence comes from Bacteroidota bacterium, assembly GCA_025363555.1. Lineage (GTDB taxonomy): Bacteria > Bacteroidota > Bacteroidia > 2-12-FULL-35-15 > 2-12-FULL-35-15 > 2-12-FULL-35-15. The sequence continues at coordinate 26,443 of JANYDQ010000240.1, forward strand.
TTTAGAATCGTTTCGGTTTCTGCCGACAGGTTGTTATCTGTTAATTGAGAGAAACCATCTTTGATTTTTACTTCCATTTTTCCTTAGTTTTTAATTTTGTAAGCATGCTCCTTATTTTCAAGTAACAGCGATCATCAACAGTGAGTTACATAACTATTGAATTGCATCGCTTTTTTTAGGTTAACAACTATTTTTTTCTCAGTTAATAAATGTTTTTTCTTAGTTAAGAAAACTATTTTCTTATATAAGAAATGTTTTTTTATGGTTAAGAAATCTTTTTTCATGGTTAAGAAAACTATTTTCTTTATTAAGAAATGTTTTTTCAAGTGTTAAAAATCTTTTTTCTTAGTTAAGAAAACTATTTTCTTAATTAAGAAATGTTTTTTCAAGGGTTAAAAATCTTTTTTCTTAATTAAGAAATGTTTTTTCTTGGTTAAGAAAATTATTTTTCCGGTTCCTGCCTGTTTTCATTTCCTTTTTCTTTTAATGAACAATATGTTCTTAGCATTTGTTCCATGTACTTTTCGAATTTATAATAATCGTACACAAAATCGAAAAACATTTTTTTAGGTTCAGGCAGTTTTTTCCAGTGGTTCCATAATGTGCGGTAAAAAATTTTTTGCGGATTTTTCTTTCTTACCTCTGTTTTGTACGTTTTTCTTTTGGTTAGCTTTTTCATGTTTTTAATTTTTTTATTGGTTTGCATGGTGCGAAAGTATATTCATTTGTTTGCCCGGCAAAGCAAAATTGGGAGTCGGTGCACTAAAAAGCAACAATTTGCATTAATAAACAACATTAGTCAAACCTTGAAATGTTGAAAACTACAACTGAAAATGCTTGCTTATTCATTTTTTTGTTATAAATTAGCGGTCTGCAACGAGTTATGGTGCAGTAATGCAGTAATAATCCAAACAAAAAAACGATGAAAAACAAAAGAAAAGGATTCTCATCTGTAATGAAAGGAAAGCATTTCCAGACATTATTCGGAGTATCCTATCGTAAGGCGAAAGCTTACGAAGATTCGTTAAGGAAAAAACTTGGCAAAAAGGAAAATCAATTTCTTTCTGTTGGGGAGGTTTCGCAAGAATCCGGTATTCCTTATGATGAAATTCTCAAAAGTTTAGGAAGATTAGCGGAGGACGACAGTGCAGAAGAAAAAAACTAAACGGGAGAAGTTTGTGAAAAAGATTCTGTTCGCGAAAGCGAACAGAATTTTTTTTTGGGGAATTTTTATTTTTAAATATAAATTATGGATGTGGCATAATTGCTGCGAAAAAATGGAATGGGGTAAAAAAACGGAATGCACTCAAAATATGAAATGCAGTGAAAAAACGGGTAGCGGTGCAAATAAAAATGGCATCGGTGCGACACTTCTAAACAAACTGAAATTAACCTGCAGTTGGTTTTTTTTCAACCACAGGCTGGTTTTTTTTAATTTTAGGAAAAACAAAACCAAGAGCAATTTCAACTCGCATGGAGTTAATCATATCAGATAAATCAGTTTTAAAAGTAGGGTCCATCTTGTCCCTTTCATTAGGAGTTTGCCAGGTTCCATTTGCAATACCCAAACCGTACAATATTTCTAATAGTACATTGCCCGCAGTAAGTTTATAACCCACATCGATACCATAATGATATGCGTTCCCTTTTGTGATAACAGATATAGTATCTTTCCTGTTTAAATAATTTGCCCCGTTATATGTTTCAGTAAGGCTTCGATACCTGAAATAAACAGCGGTGAAAAAGCCATCAGGCGCAGGTTTGTGTTTTGTAAAAGGATAATAGCGGGCTTCGGGCATTAATCCCCATCCTTTTGTAAGCATTACTATCCGTTGGTCTCCTTGCCCGCTTTGTGTGGTTCCATAATTGTATTTACCTGCTTCAAAAATCAATAAAACCGAAATATGCTTATTAAATGTCCTCTCGTATAAAGGTCTGACAACGGTAAGTCCGGGCATTATTAATCCTATCGCATCAATTTTAAAAACATTGTATTGAGAAATACATGGATTAAAATAAAAGACGGAAAAGAGGAATAAAATATCACTACTAAACGACTAATAAATGACTTATGGGCTAAAGCCCTTATCTGGTGAGGTTTCATTAACCCCAGCCTTAAGGCTGGGGTTACAAAACAGAACTACTTGTATTTAGGGACTTTAGTCCCATTAGTCGGTT
>JANYDQ010000244.1 GCA_025363555.1 Bacteroidota bacterium
TGCAAGTTCAGCCAATTATGGAAATAATGTTATTACCTTTACAGCAACAGATAATGGAATTCCAGCCCAAACCACTATCATTAATTCCAATATATTTATAGACTCTACTGGATCATCAGCTTTAAATCCACAAATAAATGGAGTTCTCGGTTTATGCCAGGGAAGCCCTACAACCCTTAGTGTTTCGCCTACTACTTACGACACTTATTTGTGGAGCACGGGTTCCAATGGTACTTCTATATCCGTAACAACGCCCGGAAGCTATTGGGTAACTTCTACTCTAAACGGATGTATAAAAACAAATATAGCAACTATTGTTGCAACACCTGCCGCAACTTTCAGTTATGTTGGAACACCTTATTGTCAGACCGCTGCTAATCCTTCACCAACTTACGGTGCTAACGGGGCAGCAGGAACTTTTAGCTCCACTCCCGGATTGGTTATTAATTCAACTACAGGTTTAGTGGACTTAGTAAGCAGCATTTCAGGTACATATACAGTAACCAATTTAATTCCTGCTATGTCCGGATGTCCTGCTGTTTCAGCTACATCAACCATAACTATTACCGCAGTTCAGGTAGCAAGTTTCAGTTATACAGGTAGTCCTTATTGCCAGTTAGCAGGTGTTAATCCTGCACCTACTTATTCAGGTGGGGCTTTTGGAGGAACATTTACTTCAATTCCGGCAGGCTTAGTAATTAATGCCAACACAGGAGTTGTGGATGCAGGTGCTACATCTCCCGGAACCTATACAGTAACCAACACCATACCCGCCCAAGGGGGATGTCCTGCTGCAACTGCAAATACAAGTATTACTATAACTGCTCCACCTGTTGCGTCATTTACTTATTTAGGAAGTCCTTATTGTAAAAACGGAACCAATCCTTCTCCTACCTTTTTTGGTGGAGGTATTGCGGGTACATTTACTGCAACACCAGCCGGGTTAATTATTGTTTCCAACACAGGGGCTATTAACTTAGCCGCAAGTGCTGCAGGTACTTATACCGTAACCAATACTGTTCCGGCTACCGGACCTTGTCCTGCCCAAACTGCAACTGCAACAATTACAATAACTGCTTTACCAATTGGCACTTTTAGTTATACAGGCTCTCCATATTGTCATGGCGGTGGGGTTAATCCGGCTCCCACATTTAGTGGTGGTGGAGTAGGCGGAACATTTACTTCATCTCCAGCAGGATTAGTGATTAATTCTTCGACAGGGGTTGTGAATACATCTACATCCACTCCGGGAACTTATACTGTTACCAATACCATTGCTGCTTCCGGTGGGTGCCCAGCCGTTACTACCACTTCTTCCATTGTCATTATTCCTGCTCATACTGCTAATTTTAGTTATGTAAACAGTCCTTATTGCCAGGGAGGAGCAAATCCTTTTCCAACCTTAGCGTCAGGTGCAACAAGCGGAACATATACCGGTGACCCGGGATTAGTGATTAATTCAAGTACCGGTGAAGTGGATTTAACCAACACACCTCCCGGAACCTATAACGTTACAAATACTGTATCCGCACAAAATGGTTGCCTTGCGGTTTCTGCCACCACCACTATTTCAATAACTCAATTACCGGTTGGAACATTTGATTATCCGGGTAATCCTTTCTGTCAATCAGGAGGAATAGCATCTGCTAACTTTATTGGTTTTGGTCAGCCAGGAGTTTTCTCTTCTTCTTCTCCTAATTTAATAGTAGATATGAACAGCGCTGATATTGATTTAACAAACAGTACTCCCGGAACTTATTGGGTTTATAATTTGTTACCTGCTGCTGACGGCTGTCCTGATGTATTAGATTCCACACAGGTAACCATCATTCTTGCACCAGTTGCTACATTCAGTTATACCGGTTCTCCTTATTGCCAAAGCGGAACAGATCCATCTCCTACCTTTTCAGGAGGCGGAACAGCTGGAACCTTTACTTCCGCAGCAGGTTTAGTAATTAACTCTTCCACAGGGGTAGTTACTTTATCAAGCAGTACTCCCGGAACTTATACGGTTACTAATACGGTTACCCCAACAGGTTGTCCTGCTGTTACGGCTACCGCCAGTATTACTATTGATGCAGTTGCAGTGGCTACTTTCAGCTATACCGGTAGTCCTTATTGTGTAACAGGAACTAATCCTTCACCTACCTTTAGCGGTGGTGGCGTAGCCGGAACATTCTCTTCTACCTTAGGTTTGGTTATTGACCCTGTTACCGGGGTAGTTACTTTATCATCCAGTTCACCGGGCACTTATACAGTAACGAATACTATTGCAGCTGCCGGGTCTTGTCCTCCTGTAACAGCTACTTCCACTATTACGGTGGCTTCAACCTTTGCAGCTACTTTTAGTTATGTCGGAACTCCTTATTGTCAGAACAGTACAGACCCTTCACCAACCTTTTCGGGCGGTGGAGCAGGAGGAAATTTCACTTCTACTTCAGGTTTAGTTATTGATATTACTTCAGGAACGGTTAATCTTTTATCAAGTATTCCGGGAACTTACACGGTTACTAATACTATAGCTGCTTCGGGCGGATGTCCTGCTGTATCTGCAACATCAGCCATTACCATCACTGCCGCCCCTGTTGGTTCTTTCAGTTATACAGGCAGTCCTTATTGTAATGGTGCTGGTAATGCTTCACCCACTTTCAGCGGTGGCGGAGTAGCCGGAACGTTTTCATCAACCACAGGTTTAATAATAGATGGAACCACCGGTATTGTTAATTTAGGAGCCAGCACTACAGGAACCTATACGGTAACCAATATGATTCCTGCTTCGGGCGGATGTCCTGCTGTTACAGCAACTGCCACTATTATCATAAATACAGGTAACGTTGCAACCTTTGATTATACCGGCAATCCTTATTGCCAGAATACAAGCAACCCATCTCCGGTATATACAGGAGGTGGAATAGCCGGAACTTTTTCTTCCACTATCGGCTTAGTTATCGACCCGACTTCCGGATTGGTAACACTGGCAAGCAGCGTACCGGGCACTTATATAGTAACCAATGATATTGCTGCTACCGGAGGATGCGCTGCAGCCACAGATACGGCAAGCATCGTTATTGTTGCACCTCCTGTTGCTACTTTTAGTTATACCGGCTCCCCATATTGCCAGGGAGGCGTGAATCCTGCTCCTGTATATAGCGGTGGCGGAAGTGCAGGAACTTTTTCTTCTACTGCTGGTTTGGTTTTGGACCCGGTAACAGGGATTATAACATTAGCTTCTTCCACACCGGGCATTTATACCGTTACCAACCAGATAACTTCTGCTGCTTGCGGAACCGTTACCGCCACAGCAAGCATTACCATAATAGGAACATTAAATGCTTCTTTTAATTACCCTGCCACTCCTTATTGTCAGAATGGAACTAACCCAACGCCCGCTTTTACAAGTGGTGGTTCGGCAGGTACATTTACTTCCACAGCAGGTTTAATACTTGACCCTGTTACCGGATTGGTAACTTTAGCAACCAGTACACCGGGTGTTTATATGGTTACAAATACATTGGCTTCCAGCGGTGGATGTCCTACAGCAATAGACAGTTCTTCCATTACTATAACGGCAGCACCTGTGGCTAATTTCAGCTATCCGGGTTCTCCTTATTGCCAGGGTGGAACTAATGCTTCTCCGGCATTAACAGGAACTGCCGGAGCATTTACTTCCACAGCAGGTATCGTTATTGACGGAGTTACGGGAGTAGTAAATGTAACAACATCCATTCCCGGAACCTACACTGTAACCAACACTGTACAAGGAGGTGCCGGTTGTGGACAGGCGGTAAGTACAGCTGTCATTACCATCAGTCTTGCTCCGGCTTCTACTTTTAGCTATATTTCTTCTCCTTATTGTCAAAACGTTCCTGATCCAAATCCTACTTATTCATCAGGTGGAATAGCGGGTACGTTTTCGTTTACCCCGGTTGGATTATCCATCAATACTTCTACTGGTACTGTAAACCTAGCCGTAAGTATCCCCGGAACTTATACGGTTACCAATGTGGTAACTGCGGCAGGTTGTCCTTCCTCTACTTCTTCGGCTTCTATTACTATTACTGCTAACCCGGTAGGAACATTTAATTACCCGGGAACGCCATATTGTCAAAACGCGGCTAACCCTTTCCCTGCATTTACAGGAGGTGGAGTTGGAGGAGTGTTTACCGCAACAGGCGGATTGGTGGTGGATGCCACTACAGGGCAGGTAACACTTAGCAGTGTAACTCCCGGAAGTTACGTGGTTACTAATACCATTGCTGCCGGAGGCGGTTGTCCTGCTGTTGTTTCAAGTAATACTATAACTATCACTGCTATTTCAAGTGCTGCTTTTGCCTATGCAGGCAGTCCTTTCTGTGCCACTGGTACAGGAACTCCTTCATCAGTTACTACTTCGGGAGGGCAATTTACTTCTACCGCAGGTTTAGTTATTTCTTCTGGAGGAACCATTAACCTTGCTACCAGCACACCGGGAACTTACACCGTTACTTATACCACACCACTGCCTTGTTCCAGCTCCAGTACACAAACAGTGGTTATTAACCCGCAGCCTACGGCAAATGCAGGACTTTCTCAAACTTTAACCTGTGGGGCAAGCTCTGTAACCCTTACCGGTACAGGTTCTAATGGCAGCACTTATAACTGGACTCCTTCTGCAAGCGTTGTTTCGGGTGGAAACACACTTACCCCAACCGTAAATGCTGCGGGAGTTTACACCCTAACGGTTACCAACCCTGCCGGATGTACCGCTACTTCTACAGTTAATGTAAGTTCTTCCCCGGCTCCTATTGCCAATTTTACAGCTAACCCTACTTCGGGCACACCACCGCTGTTGGTTAATTTTACCAATACCAGCACAGGTGCCACTGGTTATTTCTGGTCGTTCCCGGGAGGTAGCCCTTCCACTTCGGGAGCTGCTAACCCTACCGTTACTTACGCCACTACCGGAACCTATACTGCCACACTGGTAGCTATAAACGGCAACTGCGCAGATACCAGCAAAGAAACCATTATTGTGTATGCAGGTTACACCATGTTAGTACCTAACGTATTTAGCCCCAATGGCGATTTGGTGAACGATTATTTCTCGGTTATCTCTACGGGGGTTCAAACTTTTTCAGGACAAATTTACGACCGCTGGGGATTAAAAATGTTTGAATGGTCAGACGCTGCCAAAGGCTGGGATGGTGTGAATATGCAAGGCTCCAAAGCCCTTGACGGAACTTATTACTACATCATCACCTCCAAAGGATTTGACGGCACAGACCATACCGACCAGGGCTTCTTTAACCTCGTTCGTTAGTTCATAAGTTAGTTAATTCGAAAATTTCCCTGCTTCAGCAATGAAGCGGGAATTTTTTTTTAATAACCATTCATCCCCTCTCCAAAGGAGAGGGGGCGAGAGGTGAGGTACTAAATTAAAAAAGAACAATAAGATAGATTTACAAAGCACGATTGGTGAGAAGCTTATCATCAGTACTTCACACAAATGCTCCCCTCTCCTTTGGAGAGGGGCAGGGGGTGAGGTGGTTTAAAAAAAATGTAGACCAGTTATGTATTATCTGCCGATAAATTTTTACATTTGCTTCCGAAATAGAAAACAGATTTACCCGATGAAACACAAAAATATTATTATCATCAAGCAATGTAGCACTACTATTGACGTTTAAAGTATCAATAATAACTTACGGACAAGCTGAAAACCGATAAACAAAGTAAGCAATTAATAGTTGAATTAAATAATTATAACAATTAAATTAAAATAACAAATAATGCAACCCTTAACCTCCTTTCCTTCCTTTTTACCCCCTGTTTTTTGCTCCGCAAACATACATTTGCGCAGCTCAAACGTACAAGTGGGGAGTAAAAACGTACGTATGAGGAGCTCAAACGTATGTTTGCGGAGTAAAAACGTAGGTGTGAGGAGCTCAAACGTACGTTTGCGGAGTAAAAATGTACGTGTGGGGAGCTCAAACGTATGTTTGGGGAGCAAAAATGTAGGTGTGGGGAGCAAAAATGTGCATTAAAATTTTATAATATCCTTAAAATCAATAAAATAGTAAAAATTACCCTTAAAATTAAATTAATTATTAATTAAAAAAACAAAAAAACAAAATGAAAAAACCTTACTTGCCGGCCAAAGAGTCGGAACGCGTTATCTGGCTAAATACATTTGCCGGAAAAATTGGAACTTATTCTGCTCAATTCGGAATTTCTGCCCTCGAATTGGCTGCTATTGCCGCAATGGCATTAATTTATGCCTACATTATCGGGCTTATTGACATGAGTAAAAATTACACCAAAGAACTTACAAAATTTAAAAACAAACTAAGCAAAGCTCCCATCGGCAGTGTATTGGGTTCGTTGCCTGTTCTTACTCCCGGTGTGGCACCTACGCTTACCCAGGCGGGTATTTTTACGTTTATCAGCGGCATTGTGGGGCGTATTAAAAGTTCGGCAACTTATACCGAAGCCATTGGTGAAGCGCTGGGTATTATTGGCGAAGAAACTATTTTTATTTCGAACGATTACATTGCAAACGGTGTGGCGGTGAGTAGAACGGGGTATGTGGCAAACGAGTTCGACAAATCGCATTTGGATGGAATGAATATTTACAGCCTCCCGTTGGGAAGTTCGGATGTAGCATTGATGGAAAAGATAGGAACGGCAAGTTTTTCACCGTTTCACGATACTCGTCCGTTACAAACACCCGGCAAACCGGAAAAAAGGTATTATCAAAATCATGGAATCGTTCACGATGTGGAAATAGGACATCCGAGCGAAGTGTTCTCTGTGCTTTACGCAGGGTAAAAAAGGGAGGAATTCAATTTTCTTGCAATTAAATGCTAAAAAATTCCGTTGCCAAAAGTGGGTAACGGAATTTTTTTGTGCTTTATAAATCGGTTTGTAGTTTCAGCATTACCTCCAACTAATATTTAACCCTTGAACAAATAACCAAATGCAACCTTTTGCCCTGATTTCACGTCTTGTTTATAAGAGTGTTAATAAGTTACCACCTTTTTGTTGATAAATAACTAAATGTTTCGCACCTTTGTTGGCAGTAATCATTTTCAAAAAATGGAAACCTTTTTAGCATTCCAAACGTATTATATAATAAAGAATAACACAACACCCGTTATGCCATTGCCCGGGCACACATACAGGCATTAATCATTAATCAATAATAAACCAAAACCAAAACCATGAAACAATTTTACTTTCGAACAGCAGTAATATCGGTCTTTTTAATTGCTCTAACCCATCTTCCCCTTTTGGCAACCAAAAGCATTGCAACCCCCAAAAAAGCATTTTCATTTTATTTGCCTCCGGCAAATGATGCCAATTTGATAGTTACCCTTGTTAAAACCCCCGGGCACATGGATGCACACATTACCTTTAACGGGCACGAAGGCGCAAAAGGCACGGTAAAAATTATCAATGCCAAAAATGAACTGGTCAACCAGTTTGAAATAGGGCTGGTGCCTGCTCCCGATTTTTCTACCATCAATTTAGATGAATATGCTTCCGGCAGTTATATATTCGAACTAACCACCCCGCTTGGAGTTCACACTTCTACTTTAACCATCAACTAATTCGTTAAATTAAATCAAATGAAAAAAAATCTACTTTCACTTTTACTGGTATCCATTAGCTGTGTTTCTTTTGCACAATTAATTACCCCGTTTACTATCCGGTATTCGGTTACTCAAAAAGGCGGTATCACCATTATTGGAAACACCGCCACCAGTTGCGGAGCAGCAGTAAGTTCCTGCCATGGTCACAACTGTGCGTATGCTCATGCCGAGCTGCCCTGGGCAGGCGTAGGGGTGGATAATGATTTTGTGCAGTCGTATGTAAACATAGATGCAGCCAATACCTTTATGTCCAGCAGCGACAGTTTGGCCTTGCCATCGTGCAGTTTAATTTCTTATGCCGGCTTATACTGGGGCGCAGGAGGTGCCGTGGGCGAAGCAGATGGTACTAACTGGCCCACAAGGGCGAATGCCAAAATAAAAGTGAACAACGGGGCGTATGTAAATATTACTGCCGATGCTACTTTCGATAACAATACGGGATATAAATCGTATCATAATTTTAAAAACATAACCAACCTTGTTACCGCTGCGGGCATAAATGCACGATTCACCATGGCAAACATGCCTTTGCTGGATGACAACGGGGGAACCACCAACAGGTGGGGTGGATGGGCTATTGTGGTGGTGTACAGAAATGATTTGCAATCGCTCAAAAATTTAATTGTATTTAACGGCTTAACCAATGTAAGTTCTACCAATACCATTACAGATATTCCCATTAGTGGATTCCTGACCCCGCCCACCGGTCCTGTCAATTTTCAGTTAGGACTCATTACATACGATGGCGACCGCGGTGCAGACCCGTTGCGTTGTTCTGCCAATTATGTTGGCGATTCTTTATTGTTCAGAAGTGCAGGTGGTTTTGTACCCATCTCCGATGCAAAAAATCCTGCAAACGATGTAATGAACAGCACTATTACCAACAATGGCGTTTCTACTCCTTACCGAAACCCGCTCTATGGCAATACGCTGGGATACGATGCCGATATATTTGTACCCAATAACAGCACCAAAAATTATATTGCCAACAATGCCACCACCGCCACCATCAGGGAACGAACCGGGGGAGAAACCTACATTACCCAGGTGGTTACTTCTGCCATTGATGTGTTTGAACCCGATTTGAGAGGAGGCTTACGAGTAGTGGATTTGAACGGAGGTACCGTGCAGGCAGGAGATACGCTGGAATATACTGCCACTATTAAAAACATTGGCTCCAATCCTTCTATCAATACCTATATTGTGGACACGTTTCCGTTTAACTGTACCTATGTTCCGGCTTCCATGAATATTATTTACGGACCCAATTCAGGAGTTAAAACAGATGCCCTTGGTGATGACCAGGGAGATTTTTTTGCTGCCGCAAAATCAATAAAAGTAAGAATAGGCACAGGTGCCAATGCAGTTTCGGGGGGGCAGTTGCTCCATTCTCCAACCGGAATAGACAGTACCCAGGTAAAATTCAGGGTTACCGCCAGCACCGATTGTATTGTGCTGCTCTGTAACAGTGTTATCGCAAACCGTTTTCATGTGGTCGGTACAGGTTTCATTTCGGGTAATTCGTTTGATACAGGGAGTAATCCCACTATTTTTGATGCCAATGGATGTCCCGTCCAGGGAACTACCAATACACCCATAACTTCCATTGCCTGTCTGCCACCTTCTGCCACCAACAATTCACCCGTCTGCATTGGAGGCAATGTCAATTTGATGGTGCAAACATCACCTAACGCCACTTACTCCTGGACAGGTCCGAATGGATTTACCTCCACAGCCCAAAACCCTGTAATTACCAACGCTACAGCCGCTATGGCAGGTGTATATACTGTTGTTATCAGTGTTACAGGTACCAATTGTGTTTTTACAACATCCACCACTTCAGTAGTTATCAATCCCACTCCTTCTATGACATCTGCGAGCAGTGCTACCATTTGCAGTGGCGGAACTGTGAATATTCCATTAACGTCTAGTATAGCTTCTTCCTTTACATGGATTGCAGCCAATAACCCAAACACAACCGGGGAAAGTATTACCACGCAAAATACCTCTACCTTAACTAATACCATTGTAAATAATACCACCGTTCCTCAAACGGTAGTTTACACCGTAACTCCTACAGCTAATACTGGCGGATGTTCCGGCAATCCTCAAACCGTAACAGTAACCGTAAACCCTACCCCGGCTATCACCAGCCCGGCTTCAGCAACTATCTGTTCCGGGGCAACAGTTAATATTCCGTTAACGGCAAGTGTACCTTCCACTTTTACATGGATAGCTACCAATAACCCTAACACCACAGGAGAAAGTACCTCCCTGCAAAACACTTCCACTATTAACAATACGATAGTGAATAATTCCGGAGTGGTTCAAACGGTAACTTATACCGTAACACCCACCGCCACTTCGGGAGGTTGCGGAAGTACAGCCACACAAATAGTAACGGTAACGGTAAATCCTGTTTCTACTGTAACCAGCAGCAGTTCCGCTACCATTTGCAGTGGGGGAACGGTCAATATTCCTTTAACTTCAACCCAGGGAGGAACATTTACTTGGATAGCCAATGATAATACCAACACCACCGGAGAAAGCCTGACTACACAAAATACTTCTACTATCAACAATACGATAATTAATACTTCCACCATTCCGCAAACGGTAACTTACACTGTTATTCCTACTGCGGCAGTTGGCGGGTGTGTAGGTGCAAGTCAAACTGTTTCGGTGCTTGTAAATCCAACTCCTGTTATCAATAGTCAAAATGCTGCCACTATTTGCAGCGGAGGTACGGTAAGTATTGCCTTGACATCAAACATTGCTTCCACCTATACATGGATAGCTTCTGACAATACCAACACCACAGGCGAAAGTTTGACCTTACAAAATACTTCCACGTTGTCCAATACGATTATAAATAATTCTGGAGTGCCTCAAACGGTAACCTATACGGTAACACCAACCGCAACTAATGGAGCATGTGCGGGTGCCACGCAAACCATAACAGTTACCGTCAATCCTTTCCCGGTAATGACTTCGGCAACAACTGCCACAATATGCAGTGGAACAGCAGTTAATATTCCTTTAACTTCAAGTGTTCCTTCCTCGTTTACATGGATTGCGGCTAATAACCCGAACACTACGGGAGAAAGCACTACTTTGCAAAATACATCCACCATCAATAATACGATAACAAATAATTCCACTGTGCCGCAAACAGTAACTTATACGGTAACTCCTACCGCTACTTTGGGAGGATGCGTAGGTACACAACAAACAGTAACGGTAATCGTGAACCCATCTCCTGTTATTACAAATGCCAATTCAGCAACCATTTGCAGCGGAAGTACGGTAAATATTCCATTAACTTCAAGTGTGCCTTCCACTTTTACCTGGGTGGCAGGAGATAACCCAAACACTTCTGGCGAAAGCACCACAGTGCAAAATACAAATACTATAAATAATACCATTTTTAATCCCGGAACAGTGGCGCAAACTGTAACTTATACCGTAACCCCAACAGCTACCCAGGGAGGGTGCGCTTCCCTTGTTCCGCAGATAGTAACCGTCATTGTAAATCCGATGGACAGTGCAGCATTCGGTTATTCATCGCTTACGTATTGCCAGACAGGAACCGACCCTGCACCAACCATCACGGGCTTTTCGGGAGGAACATTTACATCCGCACCGGGAGGATTGGTTATAAATTCTTCCACCGGGCTGGTTGATTTGTCTGCTTCCGTTTTGGGAAGTTATACCATTACTTATCATACAAACGGAGTATGTCCCAATTCATTCTCTGTAAGTTTTTCAATAACCACTGCACCTTCTGCTGTGTTTAGTTATTCTTCATCCGTATTTTGCCACGGTGGAACCAATCCTGCTCCTATATTTAATCCTCCTGCATTCGGAGAAACATTTTCTTCCACTCCAGGTTTGATTATTGACCCTACTACCGGAGTAATTGACCTTTCGGCAAGTACACCCGGAAATTATGTAATAACCAACACCATTGCGGCAGCAGGGGGTTGTGCCATAGCAACCGCAACCACAACCATTACCATTAACCCGGAAGTTACCGTTAATGCCGGTGCCGATGCTTCAATATGTTCGGGAACAAGTTATATTTTATCAGGAACTTTTGGAGGTGGGGCTTCTTCCATCACCTGGAGCACCGCAGGCAGTGGTTTGTTTGACAATACATCATTGCCCGATGCCACCTATACCCCTTCTGCCGCTGATATTAGTGCAGGTAGTGTTACCTTAACCATTACTACCAACGACCCTTCCGGTCCATGTCCTTCTTTATCTGACAATATGGTAATAACAATTACCCCGGCAGTGGTTATCAGTGCAGGACCAAACGACAGCATCTGCGAAAGAAGTAATTTTACATTAAACGGTTCTTTCAGCGGAGGCGCAACTTCCATTGCCTGGACTTCGAGCGGAACCGGATTTTTTACTCCTAATAATACAGTAACCAATGCTACTTATCATCCTTCTTTTGCTGATGTTTCAGCAGGAAGCGTAACTTTAACCATTACCTCTGATGACCCTGCCGGACCTTGCGGACCGGTGAGCGATAACATGATTTTATACATTATGCCTGCTGCTGTGGTGAATGCAGGCATCAACGATACCATTTGTTCTGGAACAACCTATACATTAAACGGTTCGTTTGGCGGAGGTGCTTCTTCCGTTACCTGGAGTACTAGCGGAACAGGAACATTTAACAATGCATCTCTTCCCAATACAGTTTATACTCCTTCTGCGGCTGATATTTCAGCAGGTGTTGTTATCTTAACCATTACCACCAACGACCCGTTAGGTCCTTGTCCTGCATTAACTGACTTTATGTTCTTAGGTATTAACCCGGCTGTGGTGATTTCGGCCGGTCCGGATGACATTATTTGTTCTTCATCCACCTATACTATGCAGGGAAGCTTTAGCGGGGGTGCTACTTCCATTACCTGGACTACTTCCGGAACAGGAACATTTAATGACCCAACCCTGGCAACAGCCGTTTACACTCCTTCTGCCGCAGATATTTCGGCAGGTGGTGTAACATTAACTATAACATCCAACGACCCTTATGGTCCTTGTCCTGGATTGAGCGATGCCATGGTATTAACAATTAACCTGGCGGCTACCGTTTCTGCCGGAGCCAATGCTACTATATGTGCCACTTCCAATTATACCTTATCGGGTACGATGGGAGGAAGTGCCACCCAATTGACCTGGAGCACTCTCGGAACCGGAACTTTTGATAATATACACATTGGAAATGCAACTTACACACCTTCTCCGGCTGACGATGCTGCTTTAAGTGTAACCTTGATAATTACATCTAACGATCCTCCGGGAATTTGTGGTGTGGTTACGGATACTATTGTTATTGCCATTACCCCGAGAGATAATGCCGGGTTTGCTTACGGAAGCACTTTCTATTGTCAGTCGGGGGTGGACCCAATGCCAACCATTACCGGGCTAACCGGGGGTACATTCTCTTCCACTCCTGCCGGATTGGTTATTAATCCTTCAACGGGTGTGCTTACTTTAGCTTCATCAGCAACAGGAACTTATTCGGTAATGTATTTAACGAATGGTGTATGCCCTGATTCGTTAACAGCTAGCATTACTATTGTGCCTTTATTTGTTGCCGCTTTTAGTTATCCATCCATTGTTTATTGCGAAAACGGAAATCCAAATCCATCGCCTGTGTTTATACCCGGTGCTTTCGGGGGAGTTTTCACCTCTTCTCCGGTTGGTTTGGTTTTAAACAGTACTACGGGCCAGGTGGATTTAATTGCAACTACTCCCGGAACTTATACCGTTTACAATACCATTGTTGCTTCGGGCGGATGCGCCCAGGCAATAGACAGCACTACCTTTACACTTACTCCGCTTGATAATGCAAGTATTGCGTATCCTTTGCCAGCTTATTGTGTAAATGGTGTTAATCCACTGCCAACTATAACAGGGCTTACAGAAGGTACCTTTACCAGCACTTTGGGCGGAAGCCTAAATTCTTCTACCGGTGAAATAACATTACCCGTGGCTACAGGAACTTATAACGTGGTTTATACCACCAATGGTGCGTGTCCCAATGCAGATACAGTTCCTGTTAGTATTATTCCTGTGCCGGTGGCAGATGCCGGTCCGTTTATGGGATTGGGTTGCTCAGATACTATTTCCTTAGTAGGAACAGGGTCCAGCCAGGGAGCAAATTATTCTTACTTTTGGACTACTACAGGAGGGAATATTGTTTCAGGAGGAAACACTTCTACTGCTGTTATCAATCATGCAGGGGTTTATACTTTACTGGTAACCGATATATTAACGGGCTGTTCGCAAACCGATACGGTAACTGTAGTTGATGTTCCACCGCCTGCTGCCTCCTTTACCACTAGCCCTAATCCGCCTACAGGGCATGTTCCCCTGGTTATTACATTTACCAATACCAGCACCAATGCCAATACCTTTTTATGGGTTTTTGGTGACGGAACCACCAGCACCCTGCAAAACCCGGTGCATACGTTTGATACCACCGGTGTTTATACCGTTATACTTTATGCTTCGCATAATGGACATTGTGTAGATTCTGCCGAAATTATAGTGGTTACTTATCCTAATTATGCCATCATTGTTCCAAACGTGTTTACTCCTAATGGCGATTTGGTAAATGATGTGTTTACCATCAATACCACCGGGGTAGCAAGTATTAACTGTTATATCTACGACCGCTGGGGCTTGAAATTATATGAATGGCATACCGTGGGAGGTTTTTGGGATGGACACAATGCCAATGGAACCAATGCTGCTGACGGAACCTATTTCTTTATCTATGATTTAAAAGATGCAGATGGAGGAGATCATAGCGATAAAGGTACATTTATGCTCATCAGGAACTAAAAAAATGATGAATAAGAAAATAAATAAAACGAGTTCTGTTGCAAAGCAGGACCCGTTTATTATTAATAATAAGAATAAAACCATAACACCAAACAAATCATGAAACAACAACTTCTTTCTTTACCAAAAACTTTATTTTTTTTCTCCTTAATTTTTATCTGTCAAGTCTCCTTTTCTCAAATATTAAATTCGTATGCAAAGGTTTCCGGCATTGCCGGAACTGTTCTTACTTTAGCTAACCAATCGTTCGGAACGCAGTCATTTGCCGATGGCGACCAGGTAATAGTGATGCAGATGCAGGATAATGTAATAGGAACTATCACTAATACCAATACTTTCGGTAGTTTGTCGGGCACTGGTCTCAATGCCGGCTATTACGAAGTGGCAACCATTGCTTCCCACACAGGTGGAGCAGGTTTTACCACCATTACGCTAACAGCAGGATTAATCAATACCTATAATATTAATGCAAATGCCGATGTGCAGGTAATCAGCTACCACGTTTTTGGTGCGCCAAATTATACCACACCCGGTGCTATTACTCCATTGGCATGGAGTGGTGCTTTGGGAAGAGGCGGTGTGATTGCGATACAGGTAAACGGTATTTTTACATTGACCTCAAACATAAATGCAGACGGGGCAGGATTTGCCGGAGGCTCAAGGTCTGTTGATTATTACCCGGGAGGAACTACCTGCGATACTGTGGTTACCAATTGGATTAGTGGTTCGTCTAACAGGGGCGAGAAAGGGGAAAGTGTTTTTTTAAGAACATTAGCGGCTCAACGCTACGGAAAATCGCATATTTTAAACGGTGGTGGAGGAGGTGTAAATATTAATGTGGGCGGAGGTGGAGGTGGAAACTACACAGCCGGTGGGCAAAGCGGACCGGGTTATAATGGAACTGCT
>JANYDQ010000280.1 GCA_025363555.1 Bacteroidota bacterium
TAGAATTTAGTATTTAGAATTTAGTATTTTGTTATCTTTGACCGGATGAAAAAAGCCTATCTTATACTGGGAGGAAATAAAGGAGATAAAACAAAAAACCTTGAATCTACACTAAGAGCAATTGAAGATAGGGTAGGGGAGATTACTGAAAAATCGGGGGTGTATGTAACCAAAGCCTGGGGAAACACCGCGCAACCGGATTTTTATAACCAGGCAATAGCAGTGAACACTCCTCTGTTAGCGACAGATTTGTTAAAAGAACTTTTATTAATCGAAGAAATGGCAGGAAGAATTCGCACCAGCGAAAAATGGCAGGAACGCACCATGGATATTGATATTTTATTTTATAACAATGAAATAATAAATGAACCCCATTTAACCATTCCTCATCCTTATATTAAAGAAAGAAGATTTGTATTAGTACCCATGAATGAAATAGCAAAAGAATTGCTACACCCGGTAATAAATAAAAGTATTGAAACATTGTTGAATGAATGTGAGGATGAATTGAATGTGTCTTTGGTAAAATAATTTTTAGAATTTTAGAGTTAGAGATTTTTAGAATGAAAAAATCATTATCCGATAATTCTAAAATTCTAAAAATCAAAAAAACTAAAATTAAAAATGTATAACTTTATAGCCATAGAAGGGAACATAGGTGCAGGAAAAACAACACTTGCCAGCCGTATTGCCACAGACAGCAACGCACGAATAATTCTAGAAGAATTTGCCGACAATTCGTTTTTACCTAAGTTTTATAAAGAGCCGGAAAAATATGCTTTTCCGCTCGAACTATCTTTCCTGGCAGAACGTTACCAGCAATTAAAAACCGAATTGGTAAGGCAGGATATTTTTAAACCTCAACTGGTTTCTGATTATTATTTTCTGAAAAGTTTAATTTTTGCAAAAGCTAACCTGGATGAAGATGAATTTTCACTTTTTTCAAAGCTTTTTCACATCATCAACGATTCCCTGCCCAAGCCCGATTTGTTTGTTTATCTATATCACAGTATGGAACGCCTGCAATCGAATATTAAAAAGAGAGGACGACCTTATGAACAAAACATTTCGGATGAGTATTTACTCAAAATACAAACTGGTTATTTCGATTTTATTAAACAGGCAACCGATATGAGAGTGTTGGTTATTGATGTTAATACTATTGATTTTGCTGAAAACCCCGGACATTATCAACAGATAGTGCAAATCATTAACCAGCCTTACCCTAAAGGAATAACCAGGATAACGGCATTCAATGCTGTTTAATTCCAATGTTCACTTTAATTGTGGTTCATGGAGAGTATAAATAATAGGTGTATAATCGGCATTCATTTGAACCCCAGTTTTGATTTTATTTTGAATAAAAACCCAAATGTTTGAAAATTTAATTATTTTTGCACTTTATTAAGAAAAACTAAAACTTAAAACGAAAAAAGAACATCTAAAAAAACAAAAATGAAAAAACAAACATTACAATCTTTAACCTTAGCACTTGCCACAGTGGTAGCATTTTCAGGCTGTACCGGATTGGGAAAACTGGTTAAGAATGCCGACAAAATTACCTACAAAGTAACTCCCGACCCTATGCAAATGCATGGCGACAGTGTTGGAGTAAGTATAAACGGTACTTATCCTGCCAAACTGTTTCCTAAAAAAGCTACTGTTACCGTTACTCCTTATATTAAATACGCAGGTGGCGAAAAAGCACTTAAACCTGTTGTATTAGTGGGCGAAAAGTCGGATGCTAAAGGTCAGAAAATAAGTAATGCTAAAGGAGGGTCGTTTAACTATACTTCCGATAAAGTGGCTTATATGCCCGAAATGAAAGTGGCTACTTTAGAATTGAGAGCTACCGGTGCTGTAAAAAAGAAATCAAAAGATTTGCCTGCTAAAAAAGTAGCAGACGGAACTGTTATTACTCCATTGCTGGTTAAAAATGATGAGAAACCACTTATGGCAAAAGATAATTTTCAAAAAACAATTCCCCGTTCTGTTACCGGGGAAATTTTCTTTGTAATTAACCAGTCGCAGGTTCGCGCTACCGAACTAAAAAGCGATGAAATGAAAGCGTTCAAAGAATTTATTACTAACGGTACCGAAAAAAATTATGCTTTCAAACCAATGAACATTTCTGCTTATGCTTCTCCGGATGGTGAATTAACATTAAACGCTCATCTTGCTGAAGACCGCGCTAAAGAAACAGTAAAATCATTAATGGAATGGTCGAAAGCAAAAAAAGAAACGAAAGATAAAAAAGATAAAAGCATCAACTTTACTCCCGGAATGGCAAAAGAATTTTATAACACAGTTACTACTGCCGAAGACTGGGAAGGTTTCAAAAAAGCAATGGAAGCTTCGTCTATAAAAGATAAAGATTTAATTTTGCGTGTACTTACCATGTATCCTGACGGAGCTACCCGCCAGAAAGAAATTAAAAACCTTGCCAAAACATGGGTGGAAGTGGCTGATAAGATTTTACCAAAGTTGCGCAGAAGTGTTCTTACTTTAAATGCTGACGAAAACAGCCGCACCGATGCTCAAATTACTGCTGCTCTTACTAATTCTCCTGATAGCTTATCGGTGGAAGAAATGCTTTACGGGGCTACGTTAACCAACGATATTAATACTAAATTATCTATCTACAAAAAAGCAGAATCTAAATATCCTTCCGATTGGAGATGTGCTAATAATGTAGGATACATTTATATTATGCAAAACAAAGTAGCCGATGCAGAAGCAGAATTGAAAAAAGCAGATGGACTTTCTGCAAACAATGCAATGGTAAAAAACAATTTGGGTATATGTGCACACTGGAAAGGAGACCGTAAAGCAGCGATGGATTTATACAAATCTGCTACTTCTGCAGGTTCCGAACCAACTTATAACATGGGAATCATCGAAATTCAAAACGGTAATTATGCTGCGGCTGTTTCCGATTTTGGAACTAACAATACCTTTAATATGGCGCTTGCTACTTTATTAAATGGTAATAACGAAGGCTGTATGTCTGTTCTTGATAATTCGCCAACAAAAGACGATGCAAGTTCTTTTTATTTAAGAGCAATCGCTTCTGCCCGCCAGGGAAAAGCAGATGGCGTTACTAATAATTTAAGAACAGCCATCCAGAAAGATGCTTCTTTTAAAGCAATGGCAAAAGACGATGCTGAATTTATTAAGTTCCGCGACAACGCAGATTTTAAAGGAATGGTAAACTAGATTTTAATAGATAACTTTTACCCCAAGAAACGTTCCGCACATTTGCGGAACGTTTTTTGTTTATATCTATGTTATATTATAAACGCAATACGAAAGAAGGATGCAAATAAATTTAATAAATTTGCAGTGACTTTAAAAACAAACCTATGAAAAAAATTATTTTCCCCCTAAAGGCATCACTGGTGTCTCTTTCCGTTCTGCTTATTTCATTTCCTTCTTTTGCGCAGGTTGGTAAAGCGCCCCCGGCAATAGACAGCGCACAGGCTGCTACCTATTACCTGGAAATGAATGGTACCATTAACAGATTTGTGCCTGAAGCTGGCAAAGACGAAAAACTTCCTCCTTTGGGCGGTGCTTCCGTTCACGTGTTTTATGGAACAACAGAATATACCACTGCATTAACCTCCGAAAAAGGAAAGTGTACCTTCCGCCTTCCTCTCAACAAAACCTTTAAAGTGCAGGTATCCAAATTTGGTTATGTGCCTAAGTTTTTTGAAGTAAATACTAAAATTCCTCAACAAAACTGGGGTGCTTTTTCTTTTAAATTTGATGTTGATTTATTTGAAATAATAAAAAAGCTGGATGTTTCGGTTTTAAAAAAGCCAATCGCTAAAGTAACTTTCGATGTAATATACGACAGGTTTCAATACGATGAAAGCTATACCGGGCGTATTAATTTTGACATAAAAAAAATGTACAAAAGCTATTACGAACTTCAAAAAGCGCAAACCGATTCAATAGCTAAATATAATAGCGGAGGTGGTTCTGTTCCTGTAAAAACTCCTGATGACCCGAAAAAGAAAACTGCTCCTGCCAAAGGTACAGTGCCACCAAAAACTACTGCTCCTGCAAAAAAGAAGTAGCAGATGTATAAATTCTAAATTCTAAATTCTAAAATCCCGTTCAGAAAAAGAACGGGATTTTTTTATTTTAACTCACCTGCGTTTTAGAATTTAGGGTTTAGAATTTTGAATTTAGTATTTTGTTCATTAAATCCCAAACCACTATCCCTACACTTACGGAAATATTAAGCGAGTGTTTGGTTCCTAACTGTGGTATCTCTATTACTCCTGTGCTTGCATTCACTACTTCCTGTTCCACTCCTTTTACTTCATTGCCAAATACAATGGCGGTTCCGTATGTGCCGGATTTTTGGTCAGGAACAAATTCATTGAGCATTATTGCATCCTCTGCCTGCTCTATGGAATATACTAAATAATTATTATTTTTCAATTCGGTAATAGCCTCCATAGTGGTTTTAAAATATTTCCAAGTAACACTTTCGGTTGCACCCAGGGCAGTTTTCCTGATTTCGGTGTTGGGCGGACAGCCCGTTATGCCGCATAAATAAACGGCTTCCACCAAAAAAGCATCGGCTGTGCGAAACACCGAGCCTACGTTATTTAAACTTCTTACATTATCCAGCACTATAATAATGGGGGTTTTGGACGATTGTTTAAATTCATCAATTGATTTTCGTTCGAGTTCTTGGTTTAATAGTTTTCTCATTTGGTTCTACCAGGTTTCGCGTTAAAAAAATAGTACGCGGATTAATATGATGATTAAAAATGATTTTTTATTTATTGAGATTGGAACTATGATAAAAAACGTTTGTTTTTAGGTTGAGCAATTTAGTTTCGAGGTTCAAATGTAATTATTTTGATGGTAGTGGTAATACTAAACCTCCAAACCCGGAAAAAAAAACGGGTTCGGAGGAATGGTAATTGGAAATCTCCAACCCCGGAAAGAAAACCGGGTTCGAAGGAATGGTTATACTAAACCTCCAAATCCGGAAAAAAAACCGGGTTCGGAGAGTGAAAAGTAAAAATATGCGTTTTAAGAGGGGTGAAAATTGAGAGGATATGTTAATAGGTTGAAAACGAGGGTGCGGCTACGGGCTTAAAAAGGGGTTTGGCTGGCATCGATTGCAAGAAACGCACTCGCGATGATGCGAAACGCACTCGCGATGATGCGATATGCACTCGCGATGATGCGAAACGGACTCGCGATGATGCTTTTTGCATTTGCGATGACAGGATAAGCATTATTGATTGTAAAATATTGATTGTGGAGAGTTTCATTATTGGCTTGGGTGGCTGGAAATTGGTTTTCGATTGTTTAGAATCCACTATTTTTTCAGAATATATAAATTGAAGTAGTGAGTTTCTATTTTATAATTTTCATAAATGGGAGGCACAAGGTTTTGGGGTAAATCTTTTCTAATGAGGAAGTACTTATTTTCATCCTGGAAAGAACCTAGATTTATATAAAAATATCGCAGCAAGTAATATCGCGTATTCCAGTCTTCATACATTGCCAAAGGCACACTTATAATTTCTCCATGAGGAATTATTTTTCCTAATTTATATATATCAGAAATAGAATCTTCATCTCTTTTACATTTTCCTATTCGTGTGAAGGTATAAATAAAAGTTGCTATTACTAGCATTGCACAAATGGTTGTGGTAATTTTAAATCCAGCAGAGTTGGTTTTTATTTTATTTATTAATGATGATATTCTATTTCCGGAAAACATGGCAATGGCGATTGCGAAAAAGGGGAGAGAGGTTACGAGGTAAAAATTTCGTTGTTCTAAAGTTACCATTAATGGCAATGAAGCGGATAACCCGATTAATAAAAACCACAAAATTATTTTGTAATTTCTTTTTTCTTTTTCTATCACTTCTTTTTTCTTTTTGGTAAAAAATAAAAAGATTGCGTTGAATAAAAGCATTGGCAGCAATTCCATAAATAATTGTATGATTATATCCAACCTGTTGTCGGTAGTAGATTCAAGATTATTAAAAACTCTTGCATAACGGATATGAAAATAATTATAAAAACTAGTGTATGCTTCTTTACTAGTAAATACAATGGTTGCGTATATAATGGCAGAGATTAATAACAGAATTAAAGAATAAATAATTATTTTTTTTAATGGAATCTTTTTTGAAACCAACCAATATGCACCTGCACCAATTACGGGGAACAAGCCCTGCGCACCTTTTGTAAGACTTGAAAGAAAAATAAACACACCTGCCACCATTAAATTGAAGATGATATTCTCATTATTGTGTAATGCAATAAAAATATGATAGACTGATGCGATTGCAAAAAAAGACATCACTACTTCTTCCACATGATTGGTATATGCCCAAAAGCAAACAGGAATGGTAACCCAAAATAAAACAGGTAGCCAACTTATTTTTGAAACATCAGGATTATCAGTAAATATTTTTTTCCAAATTTTATGAATGTAAATTGCAGTACCGAGAAAAAACACAAAACAAAATATACGTTCTACATACATGCTGCTACCAAATACCTTGTAAAATAGAGCTAACAAACCAAAGTACAACGGGGGCTGCACATGAAATGAATACATATATGTTTTGCTTAAATGAGGGTTCCAGAATGTGCCCAATCCATCAGCCAGGTTTTTTGCTACACAGGTATAAAATTCTCCGTCCATAAACATTCCATCCTGTATTAATTGGGATATAATTAAAATCATTATTGCCGAACAGGTGAACAGCCAGAAAGGGATTTGCTTATTTTTCAATTTAATCAGGAGTATAATATTTTATATAATCAACAATTAATGAATTGGGAAAGGCACTATCATCATCGGGTGTATCTTTACCGTGCTGAACGCCTAAACTAAATAGGATGGTCATCGGATTTTTGGGAAACCAATCATTTCTAAACACAACTTGCGATGGTCTGATGTTGTTAAGATTAATTGCTTCACCAATGGTATTGTACCATTGTGCGGCTTCTTTTTTAAATTCTCCATCCACATACCAATACACCCCCCACCTGTTCCAGATGATAGTAAACCTGTGAAAATCCAATGAATAGTCAATGTCATCATCAGCACTGATTCCGCAATTGTGGTCAACATTATTATTAGGGTCTCTTTTATCAAATTTATGATAATGCATTTGGTCCACTTTACAGAGTTTGCCAGCATCGTATTTCCCCAAAATATTATATTCGTTCATAAATTCAAAAACATCTATTTCATCACCTGCGCCATTCTTTTCACCATACATCCAGAAGGCGGGCCACAAACTTTTACCTTTTGGAAGTTTGCACCTGATTTCATATTTGCCCCAACCGAATTCAGGTATGGAACCAACATTGGCACCTGTATAATTATAAGTAACGGGAGCAATAGCGGGATTCCAGGAAACAGGGAGCTTGGTTACGGTTTCTTTTTTTACAGTTATCAAACAAACTCCTGTAGCAGAAGTTCTTTCACCATAAAAAGTTTCGGGAGAAACGGTAACGTTATCTATTGTTTTGTAAGCACCTGTACCATCCAACTCTCCCCCTTCATCCGCTTTCCATTTTGCTAAGTCGAGCGTATTTCCATTAAAATCATCTTCAAATTCCAACTGCCAGTTTTGTGTTTCAGCGTATTTTATCGAATCTAATAATACAACAGTTGTTGTTCCTGCCCCGCAAAGTTGAGCAACGGTTATGTTGGTAATTAGAAAAAACATTACTATTAAAAAGATGTTTTTGTTCATACTGCAAAACTAATCGTTTAATTCTACTAAATGTTCAATTAGTAATCCATGAATTGATTTAATTTCAATTGGTAATTTACCGTTATCATTTACAATAACGGTATAACCTTTA
>JANYDQ010000311.1 GCA_025363555.1 Bacteroidota bacterium
TAGAACGAACCAATGCTTGGCTGGACGCCTTTAAAGCTCTTTTGGTGCGTTTTGAAACAAATAAAATTCACTGGAAAGCACTACATTTATTAGCCTTTACCGTTATTTTATTACGTCAACTTTAAACAACTTCATAGTTAAATGATGAACAAATATAATTATAATTAAAAATTGTAATTACCTGCTGTCTCTGTTATGTTTTTGCTTTAGGTCTGATAAAATAAACCAACCCTGCGCCAAAAGCATTGAATGAAGGGGTTAAAGAAATACCAAAACTGTTTTGAGTTTCGCCAAAGTTTGAATAATATGAAGCAGTATAGTTGGCACTGAAGAAACCAATCCTACCCGTCAATGCAAGGTTTTTATTCAAAAGGTAAACAATGCCTGCATTAAAATTTATGTTTGTGGTTATTGAGTTTTGAAAGGCAGAAGTGGTATAAGGGACAATATTTACCAGTGAATTACCCAACGAATCGTAAGTGTAATAAGAATGATTTCCTTCGTCTTTTTCAAAGCCATCGGAATAGGACATAGAAAGCGATGGTCCGAAATATACCGCAAAGTTTTCGGTAATAAATTTATACTTCAATAATGAAATGCCTGCACTGGCTGTGTTAGTGTTCGATTCGCTTTTGGTATTATTAAGGTGGTCGTTTATATCAATTGATTGAAGATGCCTATATGAATAAGTGTAGCCGACATTGAAAGACAACAAGAGATTATCTTTTATAAACTTTCCACGACTGAGGTTAATACCCGTTTGCCAGTTATATGATTTTCTGGTTTGCAGCCCACCGAGGCTGCGGTCGTTGGTGGAGCTATTGTAATTGCCATTGAACATAATACCGGGCAGAATGGTTCCTTTTTCAATTTGTGCAAATTGTTTATTGCCTATCGCAATGGATAGGATAAGAAGAATTATTTTTTTTATGGTTGTTAAATTGTTAAATTGTTTTATTGCTTTGGCTTCTACTCCACCTCCAGTTTGCCTTTTGCTACGCTGTTTTCATTTTCTATTACTTCATAAAAATATATTCCTTTTGCAAAACCGCTCATATCAATAGTTACAATTGTTTCATTCCTTATTCCTGATTCTGTCATCCTGAGCTTGTCGAAGGACCTGATAACTCTCCCTTGTTCATCTGTTATTTTTATTGTTGCATTGTGTAGTTGTTTTTCAAAACTAATAGTTGTGGTGGTGGTAAATGGGTTTGGGTAAACGGTGGTGGCTATGTTATAACCTGTTATTTCATTTATTGCCATTTCAGAACTGTCAGGTAAATACTCATAAAAGTCATTAGAAGTAGAAAAACCATCTTTACATCCCCAACCAACATAACCTGAATTACCAATAGAAAAAGATGCAACTCTAGTTCTAGCATTACTTGGAAATGATGCTTTTGTCGCCCATTGATTTAATAAAGGATTATATTGCCATAAGGCTGTAGAGTATCCTGTGAAGTTAAAACCACAGGCAACATAACCATAATTTCCAATTGAAAAAGTACCATTATCCATAAAATTAATGGAAGACGGAATTGTAGCTTTTTGCATCCAACTATCGGTAGTCATTCCATATTGCCAAAAATCTGTAAGCATACCTGAAAACCCAATACCCCCACCAATATAGCCTTCATTTCCAACTGAAAAAGAAACACCTTCTATTCTTGCAATACAAGGGCAACTGGTTTTTTGAGTCCAACTATCTAAAGTAGCATCATATTCCCATAAATCGTTCTGATAATTCCCGAGGGAATCGGAACCACCAAAAACATATCCATTATTATTATTTGAAAAAGAAAAGGAGTCTGCTCTTTTCCCTGCTCCGAAATCTGCTTTTTGAATCCATATATTTGTCATTGGGTCGTATTGCCACCAAGATTTTTGAGATTGCAATGCCTGATTTATGCCTCCCCCAATGTAACCTTTACCTTGTATTACAAATGATGAACCAGTAGATATTTGTCCTCCACCATAATCAGCTTTTTGTGTCCAGACATTTGAGAGTTGATTATATTCCCATAAAGCATTTGTCCTGTTTTCTAAAGAATCCCATCCTCCACAAACATATCCACTGTTGCCAATAGAAAAACACATTGGACTACATAAATAAGTTGTTCCCACACTCGCCTTCTGCACCCAACCATCCGCCCATACATTTATTGTCATCAATACAAATACTAAACAGAAAAGTTTTTTCATGGCTTAAATTGTTGTGTTGTTTTATTGTTCTATTGTTGTTTTAATGAGATTCCTCGCTGCGCTTCGGAATGACAGTTTTTTAGCGTGGAAGAAGAGAGAAGAGGCGGGAG
>JANYDQ010000024.1 GCA_025363555.1 Bacteroidota bacterium
GGTGAAGGATGTGAAATTTTTTCTCTTCAGATTAGAAAAGCTCTTCGCTTAATTTTTTTACTCCCTACAAAATTACGTTGACCCAGTATTTATTACACTTACGGAATTGCTACCTGCGTTAGTAATATATGCCTTTGTTCCATCAGGGCTGACAGAAACGCCACGAGGAAATGTTCCAACTGGAATTGTAGTTGTAACAGTATTAGTTGCAAGATTAATAACTGATACTGTATTGTCTGCACTGTTCGTTATGAATGCAGTTTGTGCAATACAAATACTAACTGAAATTAGTATTAAAGTTGTTAAGTAAAATTTTCTTTTCATTTTGTTTTTGTTTTTCTTGTCTGCTTACTCTGTTCGGTTTTCAGCTACCCCGTTTGTTCAGCGCAGTCCTACAATTGCTCATAACATATTCTTATGAGAAGTTCTAAAAGTACTAAATATTTAATTGCCAATGTTCCTAAAAAACATAAGTCATTTCCCGGCAGGATATGAAGTTTTTTTAAACAAATAGTTTCTGAATAAAAAAAGTCATAAGAGTATTCTCCATAAAAAAAAATTCCCTAAACAAATACTTTTCCCGCTTTTTTTAAATTTGATTTACAGATAAATTTTAATTACTAAAACTTTAAACTAAAAATCAAATGAAAAACAAACCTAAATGGTACAACGAAGAAATGGAATTATACTGGCAGAACATCCTCCCCGAAAGTAGGAAGGCTATGTGTGTTTTGATGAAAGGTAAAAGGGTAAGCTTTAATACTTATATTCATTATTGTAACCGGATAATATGTATTGAACTTTTTATGAATGGGCACGATGCCAATTCTGCAAGTGATGCTACACGCATTCCGAATGGAACGGTTACTGATTTTTTTAATGAATGGTTAGCTGAATATTTATAGTATAAATTAAACCAGTGTCCGTAATATGACATATTACGGACATTGGGTATCCGGATATTTGGCTTGTTTTGAAAGAAAAAATACTTTTGGGGCATAAAATTTTATAAACGCAACTCTGATACTAATGACCGTAGTTAATAATAACCTGTTTTTACGTTTCGCCAAAGTACACTTACGGATTGCAATGCCTCATTTGGTCAAAGAAGATAGAATAATGGAGAGACTTGCAACTACTTTCACGAAATTAAATAAAGGAATCACTCACTTTTATTATAATGATAAAAAGTAACAGCCAGCAGGCAGCTAAAAAGCGGGGGTAGTTTCTTTGTAATGATGTGCAATTATTAAAAAAGCATGCCATGTGAAGATAAAATGGGGTGATTTTTTAAAAATAATGGTGATCTTTTGAAGCGAAGTGGGGTGAGTTGGGAACAAAACATTGTGTGGCGAAAAAAAAATGGCATGACGAGGGAACAAAAGATGGAAACGAAAACTCAAAACATAGCCATTATTTATTTAAAAGATGCCATTGAGAAACGAAAAATAGTCATTCTACAACAAAAGAGGGACAATAAATAGAAACACAATTAAAATTAATTATTAACTAAATAACTATAAAAAAATGGCAAGAGACCCGCATTTCAACCTGGGAATTTCATCGTACTCCGATGAACAATTAGACAACAAAATTAACTTGATTGCAGAAAACATGACCGGCAATCCTAATTATACCAATGTGGGCACCAAGGTGACCGACATGGTGGATTCGCAGGCAAGTTACAATGTGATAAAAGGAAAAAAAGGAACGGTTCTGAATTTTAAACAGATAAAAAAAACAGGACGAAAGGATTTGGTTGATACTATGGTGGTGTTGGGAGAATATGCCCGCGACAAATGGCCCCTGGATGTTACCAAATGGAAAACAACAGGGTTCACCATACAGGTATATGACGGTGTGGTGGCAATACCAGTTACTCCTACCAATTTGAAAGCAAAAGATGCAATGGAGTATAGCCAGGTAGTGATTAGTTATAAAAAAGTGGCGTTTGCCACTCTTTTTGAAGGCAGGCATTGGTTAAAAGGAACGGCCGCCCCTGTTGATATTACCAATTCGTCTAAAAATTTAAAAATGTTGTTTAAAAGATTGATACAAGGCAAACCTTATAACTTCTAGGTGCGCTCTGTGGGCTCTGCCGGAACAAGCGAATGGAGTGCTATTATAGTTTGGGCTCCGCGTGTGGACCCGGGAGCGGGCGAAGAAAGCGCAAATGCGTAAATGTTGTTTGCGGGCATTTTTTAATTTACAATCATCATCCTTCTAAAATAAACCTTGCAGTAGACCAATTGTTATGGCACTGCAAGGTTTTATTTTTTTTTACAGGCTACCTTTCCGGACGCACATTTTAATTAAAAAAAGTAAATTATTTTTAACCTGACTAACAGTGCCTGCCTCATATCTTATGTGGACTACCAAAATGTGGTATCAAATGATTTCTTATCTTTGAAATCGCAAAAAAACAGATTACCCTGTTGTTTTTTGAAGTGCTGCCTGTGCAGCGCTTGCAGATGGGCAGAAGGGTAAAAAAAGAAATGTTATTTAAACAAATCATAGGACAACAGGCAGTGAAGCAACGGCTGGTGCGCTCCATAAAAGAGGGGCGGATAAGCCATGCCCAATTGTTTTTAGGACCCCAGGGAAGTGGCAGCCTGGCGCTGGCTTTGGCGTATGCGCAGTTTATTTCGTGCAAAAACAAACAGGAAGATGATGCCTGCGGAACGTGTTCTTCGTGCATTAAATATAATAAACTTATTCACCCGGATTTGCATTTTGTGTACCCGGTGGCATTGTCCAAAACGATTAGGGTAAGCACCGATTTGGCAGCAGAGTGGAGAGAAGCATTTTTGGACAATCCCTACATTACGCTGTTTAACTGGTTTGAACAATTGGGCGCGGAAAACAAGCAAGCAGTGATAGGTGTGGACGAAAGTGGAGAGATACTTCGCAAATTAAGCCTGACTACTTACGAAAGCGAATATAAAATAATGATTATCTGGCAGGCAGATAAAATGAATATTGGCGCGGCAAACAAACTGTTGAAAATACTGGAAGAGCCGCCCGATAAAACATTGTTTTTATTGGTATGCGAAAGCGAAGACCAGTTGTTAAGAACCATTTTGTCGAGAACTCAATTAATAAAAATTCCGAAAATAACGGATGAAGAATTGATAAAGGCACTGATGGAAAGAAACGGGCTGTCGGCAGAATCGGCAGAAACCACGGCTCACCTGGCAGATGGCAACTATGCAGAAGCGCTGATGCTGATAAATGAAAATGAAAACGCGGCACAAAATTTAGCAAGCTTTCAGAAGTTGATGCGGGCTTCGTTTAAATGGAATCCAAAAGCAGTAATGAGTTGGATTGACGAAATATCGGCAACAGGCAGAGAGCGTCAAAAGAACTTTTTGAAGTATGCCCTTCACATTGTGCGCGAAAGCCTCATGTTGAGTTATGCAGACCAAAGTATTGTAAAACTTGGGGTTCACGAACAAAAGTTTGTTACCGACTTTTCTCCGTACATACATTCCAGCAATGCAGAACGATTTATAGAAGAACTGAACAAAGCCTATTTTCACATGGAACGAAATGCCAATTCGAAAATATTATTTATGGATTTGGCGTTTAAGTTCAATGAATTACTAAATTTACCGAAATCAATATAGACAATACAACAAATTAGCAATAAAGCAATTCAACAATAGAACAATATATAAGATATGGGATGTAGCGGATGTTCAACAGGCAGAGGATGTAGTACTGCCAGTACCGGTTTGCCGGGAGGATGCAAAAATAATGGCTCGTGTGGAGTAGGAGGATGTAATAAATTAAACGTGTTCGACTGGCTGGCTAATATGGAATTGCCGGGCGGACAAGCTCCTTTCGACATTGTAGAAGTGAGATTTAAAAACAGCAGGAAAGAATTTTTCAGGAACACCATAGGGGTGCAGTTAAATGTTGGAGATGTGGTGGCGGTAGAAGCCATGTCCGGTCACGATATTGGTGTGGTTTCTATTTCGGGCGAACTGGTGCGTTTGCAAATGCAGAAGAAAAATGTAAAAGCGGATTCGCAGGAAATAAAAAAGATTTACCGCAAAGCCAAACCGTTGGATATTGATAAATGGCTGGAAGCACAGGGGTTGGAACAACCTACCATGTACCGTGCGCGAACATTTGCGGTGAAGCTAAAACTGGAAATGAAAATTTCGGATGTAGAATACCAGGGCGACAGAACCAAAGCCATATTTTATTACACAGCTGATGACCGTGTTGATTTTCGTGAACTGATAAAAGTATTGGGTGCCGAATTTAAAGTGCGAATAGAAATGAAACAAATTGGCTCTCGCCAGGAAGCAGGGCGTTTGGGAGCAATAGGTTCGTGCGGAAGAGAATTGTGCTGTGCCACCTGGCTCACCGATTTTCGTGCCGTATCCACCAGTGCTGCCCGCTATCAGCAGTTGTCATTAAACCCGCTGAAACTGGCGGGACAATGTGGCAAGTTAAAATGCTGTTTGAACTATGAGCTGGATAGTTACCTGGATGCACTTAAAGATTTTCCGGAAGTAGCGAATGTGAAACTGGAAACCGACAAAGGAAGAGCGTTTCATCAAAAGACAGATATTTTCAGACGCACCATGTTTTTCTCTTACACCAGCGAACCCGATAATTTTATTCCATTGTCTATTGAGCGGGTAAAAGAAATAATGGCACTAAATGCACAAGGCGAAAAACCAGCAGAGTTGACTATTAAAGTGTTTCCTTCTAAAATAGTAGAACGGGTTCTTGATTATGAAAATGTGGTGGGGCAGGATAGTGTTACCCGGTTTGACAAAACCAGGAAAAAGAAAAACGTTAAAAACAAAAAACGTAATCCGAACCAGGGAACAAGACCGAATGCAACTGCGGGAGCAGTGCCGAACCAAAATGCAGGAGGAACGCCTAGAACAAATCCTTCGGCATCAAGACCCGACAGCGGAACACCAAGACCCAATACAAGAACGCCACAACCTAATACCGAAACAAGAGGACCTAATACCGGAACACCAAAACCTAATACCGGACCTCCGAAACCGAACAATAACCCGAACAGGCGCAGACCAAATAATAACCGTCCGAGACCAAACAACCCAACTAACAAACCCCCGGGAGAAGAAAAATAAATAATCATTGCTCCTGCCATGTTTTAAATGTGGGCAGGGGTATATAGAAAAGGGATGAAAGCCATACAATACACAAAATTTATTTTTTTATTATCCATTATAATTCCCGTTTTGTTTTTTACTTCCTGCGACCGCGCCCGTATCTTTGAGAAAAACCAGGACATTCCGGAGGAAGGATGGAAAAAAGACAATGTTATAAAATTTGATGTGGATATAAAAGACCCTTCTACTGCCACTAATTTTTATATAAATGTACGCAATGCAGATGGCTACCCGTTCAGCAATTTATACCTGTTTATCAAAACCACTTTTCCAAACGGTAAAATGTCGAACGATACGCTGGAGTGTCAACTGGCTGACGAAAAAGGAAAATGGCTGGGCAGCGGGTTGGGCGATATTTATGATAATCAAATACTGTTTAAGCGTAATGTTCGTTTCCCGATGGCGGGAACCTACAAGTTTGAACTGCAACACGGAATGCGGGTAGAGCCGGTGTTGCTGATAATGGATGTGGGATTAAGAATTGCAAAAGCAGAATAGCACCACAAAAACAACATCAACAAAAATAATGGTTAAGGAAAAAGAAGACAAAAAAAAGAAGAGAAGATTCATTATCTGGTTTTGGATACTATTTACATTACCTGTTTTTTCCGTTTTATTATTTGTTCTGGGAGTTCGCATGTTTGCCGACCTCCCAGATACGGAAGCGTTACAAAATCCGAAAACAAATTTAGCAACAGAAGTGCTTTCGAGCGATATGAAAGTGCTGGGAAAATATTTTGCCGAAAACAGAACGAATGTAAAGTTTAAAGATATTTCGCCTAATGTGGTGAATGCTTTAATTGCAACCGAAGATGCCCGTTTTTACAGTCATTCGGGAGTTGACATTCGTGCATTGGGAAGAGCAGTGTTTGGTGCAATGCACCATAGCGAAAGTAGCGGTGGAGGAAGTACTATTACGCAGCAATTAGCAAAGATGCTTTTTCCGAGAGAAGATTTGCATGGATTTAAATTGGTGATAAGGAAATTAAAAGAATGGATTATTGCAGTGAAGCTGGAGCGGGAATACACCAAGCAGGAAATCATTGCCATGTATCTCAACAAATTTGATTTTGTGAATAATGCAGTAGGAATAAAATCGGCTGCGGAAATATATTTTGGCACTACTCCTGATTCTCTTCGGATTGAACAGGCAGCTGTGCTGGTGGGGATGGCTAAGAACCCGGCAATGTTTAACCCCAACCGTTTTAAATTGAAATCGGAGGGAAGACGGAATACGGTGCTGCAGCAAATGAATAAATATGGTTTCCTTTCTAATAAACAATTGGACTCTTTACAAAAAATTCCGCTTGCTTTAAATTATCATTCGGCTGACCATAATGAAGGGCTTGCTCCTTATTTCAGGGAATACATAAGAGATGTGTTTATGAAAAAGTGGTGTGAGGAAAATCTGAAACCCGATGGAACAAAATACGATGTGTACAGGGACGGGTTAAAAATATATACTACCATTGATTCCCGCTACCAGCGACACGCAGAGGAAGCGGTGGCGGAACACCTGACGGAATTGCAAGCTTCGTTTGATAAAGATTGTAAGCAAAAAAGAAATGCTCCGTTTGCATTTAATGTATCCAAAGCAGAAATAAAAGATATACTTCACCAAGGCATGAAGCGTTCGGAGCGATACCGGATATTGAAAAAAGCAGGGATGAGTGATGATGAGATTGAAAAGAATTTTAATACCAAGATAGCGATGACTGTTTTTTCATGGAAGAGAACCATTGATACTGTAATGTCGCCATTTGATTCTATAAAATATTATAAAGGTTTTTTGCAAACGGGGTTTATGTCTATAGAGCCGCAAACGGGTTATATAAAAGCATGGGTGGGTGGTAATAATCATAAGTTTTTTCAATACGACCATGTGCAGATAGGACATTCGCGGCAAGTCGGTTCTACTTTTAAACCTTTTATATATGCGCTGGCTATACAGGAAGGGTATTCGCCTTGTTATAAATTGCCGAACGTGAGAACGTGTATTGATATGCCGGAAGGTCAGCCGCAATGGTGCCCTGATAATTCGGCTGGAGATGAAAAATGGGAAGGAAGAAGTATTACCCTTCGATTTGCCCTGGCAAATTCGCTGAATTATATTTCTGCTTATTTGATAAAACAATTTTCTCCGCAGGCGGTAATTACACTGGCAAGAAAAATGGGAATTGTGAGTCCGATTGAGAATGTTCCTTCTATTTGTTTGGGAACTCCGGAAATATCTGTTTTTGAAATGGTGGGCGCTAATGCTACATTTGCCAATAAAGGGACCTGGATTCAGCCAACTTTTATAACCCGGATAGAAGATAAGAACGGGAAAGTGCTGGAGGAGTTTAATCCGAAAACGGAAGAGGTGATGAGCGAGGAGAAGGCTTATGTGATGTTGCAGTTGATGAAAGGGGTGGTGGAACTGGGGACGGGAGCAAGATTGAGGTCTATGTATAAACTTACTAACCCGATAGCGGGGAAAACGGGCACTACTCAAAATAATTCGGATGGGTGGTTTATGGGGATTACTCCTGAACTGGTTTCGGGCTGCTGGGTGGGTGCGGAAGACAGGAGTGTTCATTTTAACAGTACGGATAAGGGGCAGGGAGCGGCTATGGCGCTTCCTATTTTTGCTCATTATATGCAGAGGATATATGCTGATAAGACGATTAAGATTTCGAAAGGGGATTTTGATAAACCGGCAAAGAAAATAGAGGTGGAAATGAATTGCGGGAAATATGATAAGGAGACAGAAAGCGGAGAAGAGAAGTTTAATGTGGAGGAGTAAATAAACATAAATTCGTAATTGGTTGTACTATGAATAAAACAATAAAAAATGCAGATGAAGCCATTAAAGATATTGGCGACAATGTAACCATTATGCTCGGTGGTTTTGGGTTGTGTGGCATTCCCGAAAATTGTATTACCGCTTTGGTAAAAAAAGGGGTGAAAGGATTAACTTGTATTTCAAATAATGCAGGAGTGGATGATTTCGGGATTGGCTTGATGCTAAAAACCCGACAGGTAAAAAAAATGATTTCATCTTATGTGGGCGAAAATGCAGAGTTTGAAAGACAATTGTTAAGTGGAGAATTGGAAGTAGAATTAATTCCACAAGGAACTTTGGCTACACGATGTCTGGCTGCAGGATATGGAATGCCTGCGGTATATACTCCTGCTGGTGTAGGAACAGAAGTAGCAATAGGTAAGGAAAGCAGAATGTTTATGGTGGAAGGCGAAGAAAAAGAGTTTTTGATGGAGATGGCTTTTGACGCTGATTTTGCGATTGTAAAAGCATGGAAAGGTGACAGGCATGGCAATTTAATTTTTCATGAAACAGCAAGGAACTTTAATCCGATGATGGCAATGGCAGGAAAAATAACTATTGCAGAGGTGGAGGAATTAGTTGAGGCAGGAGAGTTAGAACCCGACCAGGTTCATACTCCCGGAATATATGTACATAGGATTTTCCAGGGAAGTAATTATGAAAAGAGAATTGAGCAACGTACTGTAAGAAAAAAATAAGCTATAAATATGTTAGACAAAGTTGGAATTGCAAAACGCATTGCAAAAGAAATTAAGGATGGTTATTATGTGAACCTGGGAATTGGGATTCCAACACTGGTAGCTAATTATATTCCGAAAGGAATAAATGTAGTGCTTCAATCAGAAAATGGATTGCTTGGAATGGGCCCATTTCCTTTTGAAGGGGAAGAAGATTCGGATTTGATAAACGCTGGAAAACAAACTATAACTACTGTTCCCGGTTCTGCCTTTTTTGATTCGGCAATGAGTTTTGGAATGATTCGCTCGCGGAAAGTGGATTTAACTATTCTGGGCGCAATGGAAGTTGCCGATAATGGTGATATTGCCAATTGGAAAATTCCGGGAAAGATGGTGAAAGGTATGGGAGGTGCAATGGATTTAGTTGCTTCTGCAAAAAATATTATTGTGGCGATGCAACATGTGAACAAAGCAGGTGAATCGAAACTATTACCAAAATGCGAATTACCTTTAACCGGAGTTCGGTGCGTAAAAAAAATTGTAACCGAATTAGCAGTACTTGATGTTACCCCAGAAGGATTCAAATTATTGGAACGTGCTCCGGGTGTGAGTGTGGAACAAATAAAAAATGCAACTGGGGGGAGATTGATAATAGAAGGGGATGTGCCGGAGATGGTGATTGATTGAATTACTCATTGCTTGGTGGAACGCCTTCCGGTGAAAGGGTAATGAAATACTATGTAATGAGAAAATACTTTACTAAACTTAAGTCTCCGTTTTTCATCACTTTAATTTTAATTTCCTTTACGCTTATTTTTTCTGATTATCATTTCAGATGGAAAAATGAACAGTGGAAAGGCGCTGTTAATACTGACGCATACTTTTATTATCACTATTTGCCTTCCGTCTTTATAACTCATCATTTAGATACTCCCGAGCAAAATTCCAAGACGATAAAATATTTTATTGGAACTGCTATTTTTGAAGCACCATTTTTCGCACTTGCCTGTTTTTTTAGTTTTCTACTGCATTATCCGATAGACGGGTATTCTATTTTGTTTCCCTTTTTTATTTCTTTAGCCACTTTATTTTATTTGCTGTGGGGATTGTATTTCTTTGGTAAATTTTTACGATTTTATTTTATCCCCGAATGGATAATTTGTGTTGCTACTTTTGCTTTGGCATTTTGCACCAATATTTTTTACAATACTGTTGTTGCGCCCGGATGGTGTCATATTATAGCTTTTGGACTTGTTTGCTTTTTATTATATCATATTAAAAAACTGTTTGTATGGTTTAATACAAGAAGTTTGCTATTCATTATTGCAACTACTTCTTTTTTGTTTTTTGTTCGCCCCACTGATGTCCTTATTTTATTAATTGCTCCGTTTCTTGCAGAAGGAAAAACCAATCTAAGAGAAACATTAAAAAATATTATTGCTAAAAAAAGAACAATTGGCATTGGATTATTAATTGCTACAATTCCTTTGTTGTGTCAAATTTTGATTTATAAAGTAAGTACCGGTCATTTTTTTGTTTGGTCTTATACGGGCGAAGGATTTCATTTTCTAAACCCTGAAATTAAAAATGTTTTGTTTAGTTATTCGAAAGGTCTGTTTGTTTATACACCCATTTGTTTTCTTTCGCTGTTTGGATTAATTGGTGTGCATAAAATAAACCGGTTTTTGTTTTCAGGAATTATTATTACCCTGGCAATAAATGCTTATGTTATTTCTTCGTGGTGGTGCTGGAATTTCGGATATAGTTTTGGAGCGAGAGCTTTTATAGAGCAATTTCCAATTTATTTTCTTCTTTTTGCCTTTTTGCTTACTACCATAAATAAAAAGATTTTAAAAATTTCAATATTTTCCGTTATTATGTTATTGGCATTCCTGAATTTATTTCAAACTTACCAGGCGGAGCGAGGAATTTTGGATAAAGATTTTAAAACAAATGCCAAAGGCTATTGGAATGTGTTTTTGAAAACGCGAGGTTGCAGCGAGAAATATTTTCGGTTTCCAGTCGATTCAAGTAAAAGTAATATGGAAAGAGAAATGGTTTGGTTTAATGATATGGAGAAAAAGGATGATACCTGGATTAACCAACCTACTATTACAAATGAAAACGTACACTCGGGAAAATATTCGAGTAAGGTAAACAGTCAAAGTAATTATAGTGTCGGGTTAATTAAAAAGATAAATGAAATTCCTTTTTCAAAAAATGTTTTGATAAGAGTTAGTGGATGGTTTTGTTTGACAGGAAAAGGAAGTAATTCGTTTTTCGCCATTAATTTTGCTAAAGGCGGGAAAGGAATCAACTTTAATACTTTTTTTCTGGATGAGAGAATGGAAGAATATGGTAAGTGGGAATATCAAACCTTTGAAATGTATATGCCCAATTTGAATTACTATAAAACCAATTTGGCAGATACTCAAATAGAGTTTTATTGTTTTAATAATTCCGAAGTCAATTGTTTTGTTGATGATTTGGACATTGAGATTATTGAATATAAAAAACTGGAACGGCTATTAGATATTTCGTGGGCAGTTCATTAATATAGTTCAATAATTCTTTTCAATTTATTTATTAAAATGCAATTATCGTTTATTAATAATATTTGCAGTCGAACAGACAAGAACAAAAGCCTGATTGTTCTGTTATTTTTTATTGTCTTTTTATTTGTCGGCTTATCAATTTATAAAGATTACGGCTTATCCTGGGACGAGGGTACACAGCGCTCATCAAACGGGTATGTTAATTACAATTTTATTAGATATTATGCCAAAGATCCACTTTTAAACGGATTAGACAAATATCACGGACCCGCCTTTGAACTTGTTCTTGTTATTGTTGAGAAAATTTTCCATCTTTCCGATACCCGTGAAATTTATTTTATGCGGCACCTCCTTACATTTCTTGTGTTCTTCATTTCCTCTCTGTTTTTTTATTTACTTGCTTTAAAATTATTTAAAAATTGGAAGCTTGCATTCATCGGGGTTTTGCTATATGTGCTAAGTCCCCATATTTTTTCTCATGCTTTTTATAATTCAAAAGATTCGATTCTGCTTTCGTTTTTTACCATCAGTATTTATTTACTGATTATGTTTCATGAACGGCAAACTTATTTTTTAGCATTTATGTATTCATTTGTGGCTGCCTTCACCATTGATGTAAGAATAGTGGGGATTGTTTTACCTGCCATTTCTTTTCTGTTGCTATTAATTGAACTTGTAACTGCAATTTGCAATAAAAGAAAACCTGAAATTAATGGTAGTGTGCTGCTGTTTTTTTTATTGCTAATTGCTTTTATCATTTTATTTTGGCCTGTTTTGTGGTTAAATCCTGTTCATCATTTTCTGGAAGCATTAAAAGAAAACAGCAACTATTATTGGAATTACAAAATTCTTTACTTCGGAAAATATACGTCAGCGCATGACTTACCCTGGCATTATTTAATTTTCTGGATTTTTGTTTCTACTCCTGTGATATACTCCGTTTTGTTTCTTACGGGCGCGATATTTTATTGCCAACTGTTTTTTGTGAAGCCATTTCAATTTGTAAAAGAAAAGAAAAACGAAATGGTAATTTTTATTTGGTTTTCTCTTCCATTAGCGGCAATTGTTTTATTCAAAAGTGTTGCTTTTGATACCGGACGGCACATGTATTTTATTCATGGAGCATTTATTTTAATTGCAGTTGGTGGCGTTCAAACATTTTATTCGTTGTTTAGAAAAAGAAAAACGTTTCTTTACTTTTTTAATATTGTCTTGATTTGTTCTTTTGCTGGTGTCATTTATAAAATGATTATAATTCATCCATACGAGCAGTTGTATTTTAATGAAGCAATGGGTACTGACATGAATAAAATCAGTACTAACTTTGAAATGGATTACTGGGGCTTGGCTGCCAGGGAAGTTTTAGAAAACATTTTAGCAAAAGATTCATCATCCAAAATAACACTTTATTCAGAAAATTTTCCTGGAGAATTAAATGCTCAAATTTTATTACCTCTTCAAAGAAAAAGAATTGTTTATACAAACATTATTGAAAAAGCAAAATACTATATGGCGGATTACAGATGGATTAGAAAGGGGGGATACCCTTATAGTAAAGAGTATTATTCAGCCACTCTTGGTAATGCATGTCTTTATACAGCGTTTGTTGTGCGACAAAAAGGAGAAGGATATTCAAAAACGCGAGGCAAAGAACTTATCACTTCGGTTGCTGATTTTGAGAATAAGAAAGAGAACAACTGGACGTTCGATAGAATTACAAAACCAAATTCAGCGGCTCACTCGGGTATGTTTTCAACATTCGTGGATAGTGCAAATGAATATAGCAATATGTATATATTGCCGACAACCGAAATACTGTTAAATAAAAAAAATGTTGTTCTAAAAACTTCTTTTTGGAAATATGAAACGAAGTCGGGTTCTGATGCTAAATTTGTGGTTAGTATTGAATCCAAAAATGGAACATCTTATTTTTGGCAAACCATTAATGAAATATGTACAAAAGAAAAAACATCGGAGTTTGGATGGGAAAAAATAACGGGCGAGGTTGATTTACCTGAAATACGATCAAATGGAGATATAATAAAAGTCTATTTGTGGAATGTTGGCAAAAAGCAAATTTTTATGGATGATGTGGAAATTCATTTTGTTCAGGAAGCTTATAATTAGAAAATGATTCATTGATTTTTCTGTTTTCTTCAAATCATTTTTCTATTTTTGACGATAAACAATTATTTAACTGATTTAATCTTTATAAATATTACATAATGTCAATATCCAAATTATCTATCATTATTCCTGCTTATAACGAAGCGGCTACTATTCATTTTATTTTAAATAAAGTAATTGCAGTTAAATTAATTAATGATATTGAAAAAGAAATTATTATTGTGAACGATTGCTCGAAAGACAAAACACAGGAAGTGATTGAAACATATATCAAAGAACACGGTGAGTTTAATATCCGGTTGTTTAACCAGGAATATAATCAAGGGAAAGGTGCTGCGCTGCACAAAGGAATTTCTCTGGCTACAGGAGAATATTTGATAATACAAGATGCCGATTTGGAATACGACCCGGAAGAATATAATATATTGTTAAAGCCAATAATTAATGATTTTGCAGATGTGGTGTATGGTTCCCGCTTTATGGGAGGAAAGCCACATCGTATTTTATTTTTCTGGCATACATTAGGAAATAAGTTTCTTACTAATCTTTCCAACATGT
This sequence comes from Bacteroidota bacterium, assembly GCA_025363555.1. Taxonomy (GTDB): domain Bacteria; phylum Bacteroidota; class Bacteroidia; order 2-12-FULL-35-15; family 2-12-FULL-35-15; genus 2-12-FULL-35-15. Next base: position 13,904 of record JANYDQ010000024.1, read on the forward strand.
TTACCAATCTGAACTTATCTGATATGGAAACATGTTATAAATTATTTAAAACCGAAATTATACAAAGCATCAAACTAAAAGAAAACCGTTTTGGTTTTGAACCCGAAGTAACTGCCAAAATTTCCCGTGTTCCTAAAATAAGAATTTACGAAGTTGGTATTTCTTATTATGGACGAACTTATGAAGAAGGAAAAAAGATAGGATGGAAAGATGGTTTCAGAGCTATGTGGTGTATATTGAAATATAATCTTTTTTCATAACTATTTTTTCAACTTGTGAAAACCCTTAATAATATTGAAAAAGCATTTGGGTACATAAGTACTAATGTTTGGCTACTACTTTTTGTTATAGCCAATTTTCTTCTTAAAACCTTTCAAATTTCTTCCCAGAGTTTGTACGGAGATGAGCCCTATAGTATATTCTGCGCTCAACAATCTATAAATGATTTAATCCCCGTTTTTTTAACAGACCAAAATCCACCTTTACATATTTCTTTATTACATGTCTGGATGAATCATTTTGGAATTACAGATGTTTCAGCTAAAATGTTATCTGTTACCTGTAGTGTTTTAGCAAGTGGAATTTTGTTTTTGTTTGCAAATAAATTTATAGATAAAACAACTGCCATTTTTGTTTCTTTTCTTTTTTTGTTTTCTAATTCACAGCAATACTTTGCTACTGAAGTACGTCCTTATGCATTAATTCAACTTTTGTGTATTTCCTCTTTTTATATTTATTATTTACTGCTTATTAATCCGAAATTAAAACACCTCTTCTTTTTATTTATTATAAATCTCCTGTTAATTTTCACTCACTATCTTACCATTTTTGCCTTTGTTGTTCAGTTTTTAGGTATATTATTTTATTTCAGAAAAAACAGGAAAACGGTTATTTATTACTTTATCAGCCAGGTAATGGTGATACTCGTATTACTCCCCTGGCTAAAAATTGCTTTTTCAAATATTCCCAAAAATGGGGCGTTCTGGAATACAATACCGAACTATTTTGCCTTCAGATGGCATGTTAATATTTTATTAGGAAATGAAGTATTGTATTATGTATTTAACGGGATAGTAATTTGTTCTGTATGTTTATTTCTGTTGAACAAAAAAATTAATGTATTTAATAAAATTTTTAATTGGAGGTATTATTTAATTTTTCTTCTGCTGTATATTTTACCAATACTATTGAATTTTATTGTTGCCCAATATTCGCCCGTATTTACAACCCGGTATTTTCTTTATTCATTATTCGGTTTGTTTTTATTTGTTGCGTATTCTTTTAGTAGCTTAAACATTCATTCTGTATTTAAAACTATTTTATTTTTACCGTTCCTTTATCTCCTGTTTACGTCATTTCTTGTGGTCCAGGAACGGCAGGACGATTGGAAACATATAGTTCCGGACATAGTAAAACTTAAAAAGCCTAATACTTTAGTTTATATATCTGCATCTTATAAATATAAAGACTTTTCGTTTTATTATGACATTGATGCCTTTAAAGATTATCAGCATACTATTGACCGTCTTGCCAAAGAACATGTTTTTGTTACCCCAATCAATGAATCGAAAGGGTGGGAAAAATTAAATTTCAACTTAATTCAAAATGTTATTTATGTACAGGCACATAGCCAGTTTGAAGATTCGTTAAATCAAATAAAACCTTATATCGTAAATAAAGGATTTACCGAATGCAATCATTTTCAAAAAGGCGGAATACAATATACTGTATTTATTCGCGATACTATGGAATGTTATTCGGCAAAAATAACATCAGAAAATACAAGTGTCGGTTGTGATTTATTAGAGCATTATAGTGGCATACATGAAACGACTGATTCTGTTGAAATTTACAAAACCTCTTTTGAGTATCCCGAAAATTGCCCGGCTTACCAGGGAATAACTGACAAGATAAAATATACAGGAAACCATTCTTTCAGAATAAATGAAGCAAATCAATTTGAATTAGGATTAATAAAACCTAAACATGATTTATTGAAAAACAAAAAGAATATAAATGTAGCCGCCTATGTTAATGTGGAGGAGGGAAACGATGGTTGGTTAATTGTTTCGGTGGAGAAAGGGCCCCTTACTTTATTCAGAAATAATATCTATCTGAAGGAAAGTATTAAAGTATATAATAAATGGCAGAAAATAACTTTGAGTTCTCTTATTCCTGATGATGTACCGGATGATGCCGTAGTAAAAATATATTTCTGGAACCCGGGGAAGAAAAATATTTTTGTTGATGATTTTTCAATCCAGGTTTTTTAACTGTCAGGAAAAATAATTCGTTTTAATTATATAATTATGAAAAAAATATTCTGGACATTATTAGGAACTCTTTTGCTTATTGGTGCAGCCCTTTATAATCAATTTCCGTTAGTAACTTCCGATAGTGGTACATATATTTTAAGCGGGTTTAAATTTTTTATTCCTGCCGACCGACCTATTGTTTATGGTTTATTTGTTCGCCATTCCAGCTTAGCTGTAAGTTTATGGTTTACCATTATTTTTCAATCGCTTATTCTTTCTTATTTACTTTGGCTTACTTTAAATGAATTTGCAAATTCATATGTAGGAAGAACAGGAAAGTTTTTTATTATTACTTTTCTTGTTTTGTTTACAGGCATAAGCTGGTATTCGAGCCAAATAATGCCCGATGTTTTTACTTGTATTGGTATTCTTGCTTTCGCTTTACTTTTATTGTCCGAAAGCTCTTTAGGGAAAATAGTTCTTCTATCTGTATTTTTTGTGGGAGCCGCATTAATGCACAATTCTAATAGTGTTATCTTTTCTTTATTATTAATACTTGTATTGCCATTTGCTATTACTACCAAATTATTTCAAAACAAAATAATTAAAACGCGAAGATTTGTTTTGGTTTTAATTTTAATAATTAGTGCATGGCTATTAGCCCCAACCATTAACTATTCTATAAAAGGAGAATTTAAAACTGCAGGCAATCCGCATGCTTTTTTAATGGCTAAATTTATAGAGAATGGCGCTGTTGACCATTATTTGAATGACGTTTGTGATAGCAGCTTAATAACTTCTATACCCGATTCGGGCTTATATTTAATTAGTCCGAAACATAGTGAAAAATTTATTGACGTGGAAGGGTTCAGCAAAGCCAATGGAGCGATTATACATCAATGGGATTATTTAGGAACAGAAAACCAACAATTTTATATTATTAAAGTGTCGAAAGGATATTATAAAATTATTTCTAAAAACAGTAACAAGTGCATAGAGGTTTCAGAAAAAGATACAACCAGTTTAGGCGCACCCCTCATTCAAAATGATTACAAAGGGAAAGACAATCAGTTATTCAGTTTTAGAAATATAGACAATAAAGATTGCTGGTTTATAGAAAATAAAAAAAGTAAAAAATTACTGGATATTTCAGGAATAAGCAATGATAACGGTGCAGCCGTTAATCAGTGGAATTTTACAGGAGCAGAAAATCAGCAATTCAGAATTGTAAGATACCCTTATTGTTTATGTTTATATAAAGATAAGCTTCCTAATTCGGCTGTTGCCTTTTTATGGGAAAACAATGGTGTGTTTGCTAAAACAGGGGCATGGGCATGGAGTGAAAATGAATATAAAAAAGTGTTAAGCGACCTTATGTTTTCTCCTAAATATATAGGAATTACTATTGGTGATGCTCTTGTTTCAACTTTGCAACAGTTAACACAAATAGATATTGGAAGCGGGCTTGGAGGATATGACAAAAACAGTTCTCCATACGTAGCAATTGCCAATTGTTTAAAATATGAATTAAAACCTTTTAGCAATAGCAAGGAAAACAGGTGGGCATTGAATTTTACAGAAATAAATAACAGGAACTTCTGGATTATCGTTTTTTCAATGATTATTATTATTTGCTTCTTCAAAATTCCATTACTAAGAAAAAGCATCCTGCAACCATTTATAGTATTTATTTATATTTCTTTTTCGGCAATTGTTTGCAATGCATTTGTTACCGGGGCACTGGCAAATGTTTTAGACCGGTTACAATGTCGCGTGGTTTGGTTTATTCCTATGATTGCGTTGATTTTACTGTGTAATTATTTTATTCCTGTCATTAAAAAGCATAGATTTTTTAATGAATAATTTTTTATCTGAAGTGAAAACAAAAACAAACTTTACCATTTTTGGATGAACACTTTAAAAGCCATTTTTGAATTTTCTGTCAAGTATGTTTGCGAACTTGTTTTACTTATTTGCCTTGTTATCACTTTTTATCAGCAGATAAATAACGACAAGTGGAAACAAATTATCCGGTCGGATGGTTTGGGTTATTATGCTTATTTGCCGGCAGTTTTTATTTATCACGATTGTAAGTTTGAATTCTTAAAAGAGATAGATAAAAACTACAACATGAATCAGTATTCCGGTGGGATGATAAAATCAACTCCCCTTGGCAAAGTAAATAAATTTTATGTTGGATTAAGTATTTTTTGGCTGCCATTCTTTTGGCTCGCTCATCTTTTTACTTTATTTTCGGGAGGGGTAACAGATGGTTATACTTATTACTATCAAATTTTTATTGCTATTGCAGCTAATTTTTATTTGTGGTTAGGGTGTAAATTTACAAGACGGTTAATTATAAAATATGCTGTTTCCGAAAAAATTTCTGCATTTATTATTTTATTAATTGTGTTTGGAACAAATCTTTCGCACTATGCAACTTACGATTCAAATGGAACACACGTTTATTCGTTTGCGGCTATTGCGGCTTTTTTACTTTCCAGTCATTCTTTTTTTGAACATCAAAAAAGTAAATATCTTTATTGGTGTGCCTTTCTTATCGGGATAATATTTCTTTTGCGCCCATCTAATATATTAGTGATTATACTGTTTCCGTTTTTTACTACGTCATTATATACATTTATAACATGTATTAAATCACTGAAAAAAGAAATCGCAATTTGTTTTTTAATATTTTTGATTACTATTGTTCTTCAATTTATTTTTTATTTTTTACAAACCGGGCATTTTATAGTTTGGTCGTATGATGATGAAACATTTAATTTTAGTAAGCCTGAATTTTTAAATGTTCTTTTTAGCTACCGCAAAGGATTGTTTATATATGCTCCTTTAATTTTAGTATCGCTTTCCGGGCTTTATTTTTTATTCAAAAAAAATAAATTTCAATTTTCAGTGCTGTTATTCTTTCTTCTTATTAGCTGTTATATTATTTCCAGTTGGTGGTGCTGGAGTTACGGATGTTGTTTAGGGCAGCGTTCTTTTGTAGATTATTCAGCCATTTTTGCATTATTATTTTCGTTTTTGTTTTTGGGCATTTCAAAAAGCAATTATTTAAAAGCATTGTTGTTGGGTTCAGCTCCTCTTTTTATTTTTTATTCAATGATGCTTTCTTTTCAATTTGAACATAATATTATTAGCTGGGATGAAATGAACAAAGAAAAATTTTGGGCAGTTTTTATGAAAACAGGTGCAGAATATGAAGGGCTTACATCCTCCAAAGGATTATTTTCTGGCAATGACGAATACCACCCGGTTTCTATTAAGGCGGCTAACAATTTATTTTTATGTGCAGATGAATTTGTTTCAGACCAATTTATTATGGTGAATAGAAACGCAAGCCAGGCATGGGAAACATTCAACCTTATAAATGCAGGTGATAATAAAGTTGCTTTTAAAACATATCGTGGAAATTATATTTCTGCACGATTGGATTCCGGAAGTGTGATTAAATATTCTGTGAATAAATTAAACAATTGGGAAACATTTGAAATGATTCCGTTCGGAGATAAAATAGCCCTCAAGGCATGTAATGGTAAATATGTATCTTTAAACGGAGACAGGCTTTTTGCCAATTCTGATTGTTTATCAGGTTCCAACTGCTTTTTTACATTGGGGGTAAAATAATAAAGTAACTTATATAAAAAAAAAAGCTGTTTTTGTTATTGACAGTAGATTAAACAATGAATAAAATAATTAATAAATCAGAATTCCTTTTTTTTATTTTAGTAGTACTGTTAAATCTTTCTCCCGTTTTATCTACTAACTATTTTTGTACCCTTGATGGTGGCTCACACGCCAACAATGCACATATTATAAAAACCCTGTTAACTTCTTCTCACAGTATTTATTCTGATGTATATAAAATAAATCCCGAATTAGTTCCAAACTGGTCGGGGCATTTCGTATTGGCATTTCTAAGTTTATTCTTTGCCAATTATGTGTCAGAAAAAATCTTGGTCTGTTCCATTTTAATACTTATCCCGTTTTTTTTCAGAAAAATTGTAAAACTCATCGCTCCCGATAATGCAGTGATGTGTTACCTTATTTTTCCCTTTACCCATTATGTGCTGTTATATTTAGGGTTCTTTAATTTTACCATCGGCATTTTATTCTTTTTTATTACTGTTTATTTTTATTTAAAACATTCTCTTAATTTTAAATGGCAACACTATATTATTCTCTTCCTTTTATCAGGAGCACTTTACTTTTCCCATCTTTTTGCTTTTGTCGTTACTATATTTTATTTAGCATTACATTCATTTTTTGTTGCCTTGTTCGATTCTGAAAATACGTTTTGGTATCGTTTGCGAAAAAAAACACTTCCGGTACTTTTGTGCTCGCTTCCATTTCTGTTACTTACTATAAACTATTTTGCCAACCGACCACCAAAACCTCCCAGCCAGGTTTCCTTTTTACCTGCCGAAAGAATATGGGTAATGATTAGAGACGGTTATGTTTTTTCGATAGATAATATAGCAGAAAGACCTTTCGCCAGATTGTTTTTCTTTGTACTCATCGTTTTATTTTTTGTTGTACTTATTAAAGGCATTATTTTCTTTTTCAACAACCCGGACAAAAAGAAGATGGTATGTTTATTTTTTAAAAAACCAGTTTCCTCTTTCCTGGTACTTGTTATCTTTTTGTTGTCTATGACGTTTGTTTTTCCCGATGGTGACGGGTACGGAGGATTTATAACTTTGCGTTTTATTTATTTTGCAGTTCTGTTTATGTTATTATTTTCATTGGAGTTAAGTTATTCAGGAAAAAATTTCAATATCCTATTACTGTTTATTGTCGGTTTTTCGTATTTTAATTTAACAGATTTTCGTACCAATCAAATTATGTGGACCAATAATGAGCGGCATCAGCTCGAAAAGGCATTTGAGAAAATTCACACTAATTCTTCTTTGTTAACTTTCCGGCTGCAAAAAAATGACAACTGGTTTTTAGGCCACTTTATGGAATATGCCGGAGCGGATAAAGACATTCTGATATTGAATAATTACGAAGCAGCCGAAAAATATTTTCCTGTTATTTATTTGGAAAATAAAACAGCAAAATATACAGCGGGAGAATTCAATCTTTTCATGGGGCAAACATTACAGGGAACTAATGATACCATTAAAAAAAAGATAGATTATGTTTTAATATATGGTTTAAAAAATGAAGATACCGAATATACCCAAATGGTGAAAAGTATAGGAAATGAATATAACCTTGTTTACGATTCGCCACGGGTAAATTTATTTAAGAAACAATAAAATATACATAAGAATTGTTTCGAAGAATAAAACGGTAGAATTAAAAAATCTTAACATTGTTTTCTTAAAATAATATTCTCAAAGAAATAGAAAAACGTAGAAATGCACCCCCATTTTTTAAAGTATCGTTTTTTTTAATTAACACCAGCCCTTCACTTATCAACAAAAAAAGCCAATAAAATTAGTACTTACAGCGATTTTGTAAATTCTCCTTACAAAACTTGCACTATCTGCAATCGCTACTTTTGGGCAATTAATACATTTGTCGAAAATTAATAAAAACATTTTTTGATTTATGACAGGAGTGAATGTACGAGGGAAATTAATTCGTAAACGGAGAGAAGAAAAAGGGTTATCACTTTTAGACGTGGCAATAAAAATAGGAAAGTCGGAATCTTATATGAGCAGAATTGAAAACGGAAAAATTAATTTGACAGAGCAATATGAACTAATGATTGTTATTATTTTGTGGGACTATTTGGAACATTATCAAAATGAATACGCAACACTTTTCAGGAAAGAGGGCTTGGATAAAAAATTTTTGTACCTGAAATAAAAATAGTTTTTTAAACTTAAAAAACAATTTTGAAGCAAGAATAAATGATTTTTGAAAGCTGGAAAATCATTTTGTAGCAAAAAGAAATCATTTTTTAAACTTAAAAAATAATTTTGTAGTAAGAATAAATGATTTTTGAAAGCTGAAAAATCATTTTGTAACAATAATAAATTATTTTTTAAACTTAAAAAACAATTTTGTAGTAAGAATAAATGATTTTTGAAATGTAGAAAATCATTTTGTAGTAATAATAAATCATTTTTTAACCTTAAAAAACAATTTTGCAAGAAGTAAAAATAGTTTTTTAAAAGTAAAAAATGATGTTGTAACAATAAAAAATGAATTTTAAACGTAATAATAAATTAATATAAACTAAATAACACTAAAATAAAATGGCAGATTTAACCTTTGTAGAACCAACAGACCCAAAATTCAGCTTGCAAATATTGAAATTTGCAAACCGATTACCTACTTATTCGGCAATAGTAGGAGTAACCACAGCCGAAAAAAACAGCGCACTGGCAGATGCCGTATTTTTTGAATACGTTGTAAGCTGGATGGGTGTAAACCGTGCTTTTTCGGTTAGTTCCACTTCTTATAAAGACCTTGCCAGGGTTCAAATTGGTGCAGAAGTGCTTCCTGCGGTGCCGCCCACCCCGGTGGCAGATACTCCTCCGGCATTGGTGGAGGCAGGAATTCAAAAGAGGTTTACTGATTTGGCAGAGCGGATTAAAAAATCTCCGAATTATACTTTTACAATAGGTGAAGCATTAGGAATTGCAAAATCGGTTGCGCCTTTTGTTCCCGGAGACGGCAAACCAATATTGAAATTGACATTGGTAGAAGGAGGTTTTCCGCAAATTGGATATAAAAAAGGAAAATATCAAAGTTTGATGATTCAGAAAGAAGACAAAGATGGGGTAATGAATTTATTAACTATTTCTGTTCCTGCAAAATATGTGGACAAAGCAGATATGCCGCTTCAGGGAGTTACTAAAAAAGTGAAATACAAGGCTATCTATATGTATAAAGGGGCACCGGTGGGCGAATGGAGCGATGTTTTTACAATTACTGTTACGGGGTAAGAAATAAAATAATAAATAGTGATTAAAAAAGTTCTGTGTAAATGCAGAACTTTTTTTTATTTATAGACTTATTTTACCGCTTTCAAAACAGTTGCTGTTAAATTTAACAGCTTCATTTTTTTATCTCCATCAATATACACATACGACAGGATTTCATAGTTTTTATTATTTGCCTGTGGCGGAATTAAAACGGATAAATCTATTGGGGCTTTTGTGTTTTTAATGTCCGAATAATTAAAATCGCGGGAACGGTATTTATATAATTTTCCATCTTTATTAATAACAGTAACTAAATGGGCAGTTATGTCAGATGATGTGTTTGCGGTATTGGTATCTGCCATTACGGAGGTTATTAAATAATTATCCTGCACATCGTATCCCAAATTTGCGGTCACTGTTATTGATTTAGAAAAAGCAGTACCGGCATTTAACAGAGCCGAACTTTCGTTTAGTGATAAATTGCTGCTATATACTTTGTCATATTTTAATGAAAGATTCAGTGCATCTTTGCCATCTGCATATTGAGCAGGTTCCAGCCATCTTTTGTCTTCCTCGGTTGCTTCGCCTTTTAAAAATACTCTCCAGTAATATTCTTTAGTGGTAAGAGTGGTATGTAATATCCCGTTTTCCGCCTGGTGGGTTTGAAATAAATTAAGATGAATAATAACCAAACTCAATACTAATGCAGTAATTACAACAAGTTGTTTTTTTAACGAAAGGTAATGAATGAATGCTGCTAACGGAAAAGCCATAAACACATAGCTTTCTACAAAAGGTCGCTGTGCAAACGAACCACCATACCACCAGCAATCCCAGCAGGAAACAAGATAAGTGTTTACTATGAAGAATATAAAAACGGGGAGAAACAATTCGCGATGTTTTTTAAACAAACTAACAAAACCCCAGATAGCAAAGCACATTAAGGGTGTGTACAGCAGCCATCCTTTTTTGTAACTAAATAAAACATTAAGTAAATGTGGTTTTGATAATTGTATTTTTTCGCCCGGATAACTATAAAACAACCATTGCCCGGAAACCGATTTCCAATAAATAAGTTGAGGAAGAATAACCAGGAAAGCAACACCGCCAATAACAAAGAGATGATAAAATTTATGTATGAAAAGTTTTATTCTTGCCCTCATAGAATCTAAACTCCACACCTTCCATAACAATGGAATAATAACTACTACAGCACTTGTAGGGCGAATAAGTACTGATATGCCAATACAAAAACCAATGGTTATAGCGTATTTTAATTTTTGAACTTCATACCATTTAATGGTGTTATAAAGCATGATGGCAAAAAATGTAAAAATAAAATTATGAGGCATCAATCCGTCATAAGCTGTCATTACAAAATAATTGCTTCCAAACACCAGCAAAGCAATGGTAGCAAAAACAATGGTTTCGCTGAAATAAAGAGAAAGAATTTTAAATAAATAATAAATACCAAGCAAGGAAAAAAACAAAGCACAGAGCATCATCATCCATTGGTAAGGAGGCGAAAACCCATCTCTGTCGAAATGAAAGAGCATTGCCATAAAATCGGCAACAAAAAAGAAAGGGGCATATACAAAGGATAAACCCATGGTATATTTCATAACCAATTTATCTTTCGGTCCTTTGTATGCCTGGTAAAATCCTTCGGTGGTATGATATTTTTCTATAATAGGATTTAACCACACTTCTTTTTTTTCTAAATGTATATCATCATAAATAAACTGGGCAGGCAGATAGAGATAATAACCAAACACATCCCAATCGAGCCGGGTATGGCGTTTTGAACTATTGAAAACAAAAACGCATAAAAAAAATAAAATGAAAATGGATTTCCGTGTCATGGTTTAATTATTAACTGCGTTTTCTTTTTTCAGCAAATCATACATTTGTTCAATAAAATTATACCCGCAATTAACTAAACTCGATTCGTTATAAACAAGCACTATAAAGTCCCGGTTAAGCGTTTGCTCTTTTAAATTTAATTTAGACACCGGGTATTTATCCATACCATTAATTTGGGGCCAGCCTACTTCTTTGTTATAATACCAGTAAGCAGATTTATCACTCACCAAATTAGGGATATAACTGTCCGTGCCTATCCAGCTCCATACAAAACTATCGCCAACCAAAAGAACATTGGGTTTTGTTTTTTGCGTATCTTTTTTAATTATCAAGTTGGGATAATACATCGGGAAAGAAGGAATATCGCGGACCAGGTTCATTGCCTGCCCTATGTCAGCATCTGTTCTTTCAGGTTGAGTAGTTTCCCTTCCTCCTGCATAATAATAATTCGGCATATCAATATGGCGCATATTTTCCATATATTTTATTAATGTATCAGCCGCCAAAGTAGAACCATATATACTCCAATGAATTCCGCATCGCGTAAACAGTGCGTGTTTGGCAGTTGGTTTCAGTTTTAAAAGAAATTTCCTGAAATCAATATAATTTATTTTTTGTTTTTCAAATTGTTCGGTGTATGCATCATAATTACTCCTTGTTTTTTTTGAAATGTCGTATTTGTCGGGCAGAAATTCAGAATAAAAAGCCGACTTACCCGGGGTGATTAAGAACAATAAATCAATGTTCCGCTTCTTTAATTCCGATTGAACATAATAGAGTTTGTTTACTTTATCAATTACTGCATCTTCTCCAACAAAATCTTTTCCAATAAATCCCTTTGTATATCCTGCACCAAATAAAAAGTGGTTTTTTCCTTCCTCTACATCTTTTACATTGATGGTATCGAACACAGAATACCCTATTTGATTGTGAAGGCGGGTCAAAAAGGTATGAGTATCCATGTTTTGCTCATAATATTTCATCACTGTATCCTGGTAGTTTCCACTCAACCAGTTTTCAAGAGTAAAAGTTGGTTTTGGCATATTAACAATCCCGCCTTGCAGCGGAGTGGCGTTAAGCCACTGAAAACGGTTTTGAAGAAGTTCCCCGCAAACAGCCAGGAAAAACAAAACAAATAAGCTATGTTTAATTACTTTCATTATCGGTTAAAAGCCGTTTTGGATATTAAAATATTCATTTCACAAATGTAGAATTTTATATTATAAAACATATCAACAAAATGAAACCTTACTGAAAATCCTGCGTATGATAGAGTAGGGCTGTTGAAACTTTTGTTTAAAAGTTTTGTAACCACTGTGTTTGTGCAGTCCTTAAAAGGATTACCTTTATGCAAAGTAAAATTATATCAGTCTGCAAATTGAAAAACAAGTTGAACCATATCTTTTTTAAAACACTATTAATAGTAGTATTCGTCTGCATGTTGTTTTTTGCAAAAGCGCAATCAAATGTGAATGCGATTCCTATTGTAGAAAAATATGTGGTAAGTTATAACGATGTTACCCGTATGAAATTTATGAACGATGACCAGTTATATAACGAAGGCTGGCAATCATTACCTCAACCGCAGTTCTGGCAAAAAATAATGCTACTTTCTCCGGATTCGGCAATGATAAGCGTTGCGGGCACCAGGCAGATATTAAATAAAATTGCTTTATGCGATTGGAATAAAATGACCGAAACGGAACATAACTTTTACAAAGAAAGTTTGCGCTGTGCTAATGGAGTGTGCGAAAGTTCGGACGTATTAGTTACCATTGGCAAAAAAGATTTTTATGATTATAAAAAAGCAATGCCGATTATTAATCGCTCTATTGATGTGTTCAAACAAAATGGAGTGGACCCATGGTATGCCCAGGCAATACTATTAATTGAAAGTCCCGGAAAAATGAATACCAAATCAGGAGTGGGAGCTAACGGTCCGTTTCAATTGATGAAAGCCGTAGCCAAAAAAGAAGGACTGATAGTAAACGGAAAAATAGATGAACGCACCAATGTAGAAAAATCGGCAATGGGAGCAGCTCGTTTATTAAAAACTATTTGTATTCCTTACACCAAAATGATTTTGGACAGCGCGCACCTTGTCTATAACGAAACTGATTTATGGTTTCGCTTATTAGTTTTGCATTCTTATCATGCAGGCGCAGGGAATGTGGCTGGAGTAATTAAAAAAATAAATCCTTCTGAAGGCGGAATGGCATTGATACAACAAGTATGGCAAACAACCTGGGGAGGATTCAGAAATGCTTCACAAAATTATTCGCAGTTAGCATTGGCTGCCTTTTGTAATTTTGATGAACTGGTAATGCAGCAAAAAGATTCGGTGTATTTAATAGATGGCGATAGAATGTATAATTCGTATTGTACCTGCAAATATGCTCCCTTTGACGAATGCAGCTATTTAGGAAATTGTATTAAGAGTTACCAGTCCGATTTATTAGCCGGAAGTATTCCTTTCGATTATTTTGCAGCAAAAGTAAAAGCAGTGCAAACACAATTAAGCGGAATTGCTCCTGCCCAATCTCCTTATACAGATGAACATTTTAATGATATTGGATTTCAGTTATTGAGAGCACGAAAAATGGATATGGCTTATAAAGTATTCAAATTAAATGAAACTACTTATCCCGGTTCGTGGAGTGTTTATCATGGTTTGGGACAAACCTGCCTGATGATGGGACAAAAAACACAAGCATTAGAATATTACCGTAAATCCATAAAACTAAATCCGGATAATGCGGATGGTGCAAAAGCCATTTCTCAACTAACAAGAAAGTAGCAAGTAAAAAAAATCGTTTAAGGTTATAAAACCCTGAACGATTTTTTATTTATCCTAACTTAGTATTCAACCAAATTTAACTTCTAAGTGAATAAAGTTTTTTTTAAAAGTCTTCTCCTTCGGGTTTTTTAGGCTTCTTTAATACTTTCTTTTCCTCTTTTTTGTCTGCTTCGTCCCAATTAATTTTTAATTTAGAATCTTCAGCTTTTTGTTTTTTAGTAGTTAGAGTCGAATCTTTTTTAAACAAACCAAACTCTTCTTTCAAAACAGTTTTTAAGGTTTGTTTTTCCACTTTCAAATCCTTTTTTACATTCTGAACAGCACTTTTCGAATCGTATTTAATTACAGGATGATCCAGTGTACCGGTCATTAGTAAAAAAATATTTTTTCTGCCTAACCCATCGTCTGCTATTTCTCCAAACTCATCATTTTCCGTTTTTACTTTCCGCGATTTCTTTGCTAACAGTTCATTCAATGATAATTTTACTTTGTAATTAATATCATTGTTAAAAGTATGTGTGCCCGAAGCTATGATATTAATGGCATTCGATTTTACTTCCATTTTTGGGATAGTAACCATTTTGTTTTTTATTTCTATTTGATTTTTGAGGGTAGAAAAACGAACGTTTTCCAAATCCTTTAATTCAATAAACCTCGACAAGCTTTTCATTGCTTCCACGTTATTTAACTCTCCGTTTTCTATTGTCATGTCAGCCCCTGCATATAATTTATCCATGTTGATTTTTAATTCAGGAGATAATTCTGTAGCAAAATTTACTTTGGCAGAAGCCACCCCCTTTATGTTTTTATCAGTAATGGCAGTCTCGCCAAAGTTTTCAAATTCATAAAACAATTTGGTAATGTTGATAGAATTCATATCCGAAAAACAGGTAACTAATAGTTTTGTTGTATCGCTTCCATCCACCAAACCGCTCGTAGTAATGTTCCCACCCATAGTAGAAAGTACTACCGGGTCGCAAATGAGTTTCTTGTCTTTTAGTTTTATTGTTCCCTGGATATTAGTCGCCTCAAATTTTCGAAACACCAGGTGTTGTATTTCGCTGTTCAGGTTTACGTTGATATGTTCAGAAAAACGAAGTTTGTATTTACTGTTCGATTCTTTGGTTTTATCTTTATTGGCAAGCAATTCATTCAAATCAATATTTTTAGAAATAAATGTGGCATCCACCGTTATATCCTGGTTTTCTTTTAAAATAAAACCCATCATGTTTTTAAAAGTTCCTTTCATATCAAAATCGCTGTGCCCGGCATTTCCGTTAAACGAATTTATTACCAAATCATTATTATCAAATTTAAAATCTCCGTTAATGGCAGTAAAAGTCATTGAATTATTTTTCAGTTTTAGATTCATGCCGGTAATTGATAAATCACCGTTAGTGGTAACTGCATCATAATTTCCTGAAGATATGTTTTTGCCTTCGCCTGTAAATTCAGCATCTATCTTTATCTGCCCTGTAATGGTTTCGATGGTATCTATTTTTATGAATTTCTGCAATTCATCTAAACTTAAACTTCCTTTTATTTTTCCATCGAAAGAAGGATTATCCAGGTTGCGGAATGAAACTTCTCCTGCTATAGAACCTTTATTAATAGTGGCAGAAAAAGGAATAAGAGTAAGTTCAGAAGGTTGCTTTTTATTCTTGTTTCCATTACTGTAATGCCCGTTTAAGTTTACATTATGCAATACTATATTATCTTTTATCCGCGAAATATCCGCATTTTTAATTCCAAAATCGGCAACTACCTGTGGAGTTTGTTTATTAGAAAAACTACCTTGAACAGTTGCACTAAAATAAAATTCCCCGTTGCTTTCGTAATCATTTATTTTGCCTTTGTATTTATCAGGAATCAATGACAATACAGATTTTATATCCATATCCTTTCCCTTAATACCAAGGTTTAAAACAGGTTCATTGTTTGCCGCAATCACATTTCCGGTAACCTCAACAACTAAATTTTCTATTTTAAGTTTACCTTTTGTAATTTTATAAGATGGCATTTCTGTATCCACCGCTAAGTCCACCTGCGAATGAATGTTTTTCTTTTTTATATAAATAGTGCTGTCGGCTTTGAAATAGTTTACATATACATCACTCACTGTTTCCAGCGAATAATGTTTGTCAGAAAAATTTCCTGACAAATTACTTTTCTTAACAGTTGCATCTATGCTTTGTCTTGTTTTACTGTTTTTAAAAACAAACCGGACATTATTCAACACAATATCTTCCAGTGCAAACGAAAATGCTGTGTTTGCAGTATCTGCAGAAGGTTTCCAGAAATGGTAATTATCATTCCCGTTTTTATCTATTCGTATTTTCAAATTGGCATTATCCACTTCTATCTTTTTGATATGATAATTTTTTTTGAAAACATCCACAATATTAAACTGGAGAGAAATTTCACCGGCATTAAACAACGTGTCTTTATTAGCACGATTCACAGCTTCTAAAACTTTTATATTTTTAAAATCGATAGAAGCATGAGGAAAATTTTTGATTACCGTAAAGTCAATATCCTTTCCGTCCACAATTATTTCGGTGTTCAGTTGTTTGTTTAATTGCTTCACCACATATTCTTTTACTTCGTTTTGATAATAAATACCAATAATAATACCGGCTCCGATAGCGAGAAATAAAAAAATAAAAAACAAAATCATTACCCGCAAAAGAATGCGAAATACGAGCGGGGACTTTTTGGGTGGAAGTACAGGAGGATTACTGATTGGTTCGGTTTCCATTGGTTTACAAAGATAAATAAAATTCGCCTCGTCCCTTCATCCCCTCTGCAAACGAGAGGTGGAGGGACTTACAAGATGGCGAATACAAAATTAGTTTCTAAAATTCATTTATTTTTTAAATGGTTGGCATTTTTTTAAATCCAAACCTGAATCCTATATTAAGCATTACTAAAGGATTTGGCTCTTTATCGTTGAGCAGATAAGAACAGCTTAGCCCGGTAACGGGGTAAATGGCGTATCCTTTATTTCTCGGAAAAGGTTTGAAATCATAACCGGTTTCAAAAGCTACTCCTGTGCGGTGGATAATGTATTTGCCATTACCCATGGAAGAACCAAGCGGGTCTTCTATGTAATTGTCTAAAGCTATTTCATGATTGTGTGCAAACCCTGCACCAAGGTAAAAACCTTTTACAAGAAATAAACGGTAGGTAACAGTAATAGCGCCTGCTTCGCGCTGAGGTGAAGTTATATATACTTCTTTTACCCGAAAGTCAACAGCACTTTGTTTTCTGCCGGTTCTGAAAAAAGCACCAACAGCTCCATGAACCCCACCTGCAAAAGCAGAATGGTATATTCCTCCGCTATAACCTATTTCAAGGTATATCCGGTGGTGATTGTTTAATTCCTGTGCGCTTACATTATATGCAAAAACACTTATAACGATTACTACAATTGATTTTTTCATTTGCTTTAAATTTTTTATAGATTAGTAATTAAATTTATTTGCCCAGTTTTAATTTTGACTTTCATCTTATTTTTGACTTAAGTTGTTATACGATTAGCTTTCATTTTACTTCTATTTCGAGCGTTTTGTAAGTGAATCGACTTGACTATCGAAACGCATCGTACCTTGGCCAGGTAGTATCATTACTAGTATATTGCTTTTGTTTTTATGGCTTTAATTTATGCTATTAACTCTTTTGCTTAAGGTCTTGCGGATGCTCCATCCGCGTATGCCGATGCTCTTTTCATGTACGTGAAAATAATTTTCACGTACACGAAAATCATTTCGGGATATGCCGATTCTTTTTTAAAGTACTTCAAAGTTTCATCCGCGTATGCCGATGCTCTTAGTTTTTGCAGGAAAGGTATTTTTCGATTACAAAAACTTCCTTCTGCATTCGGCTTATAATCCAAAAACAGGGCAAAAACATTTATTTATTCAATCAAAGAACGAAAAACGCTTATTTATAAGCGTACTTTAAAAATTTTGTGAAATTTGCCTGCCCCTAATATTGCGGGGTTCAGGACTTTTAAAGTAGTAAGGTTCACTACATGGGTTGAGATTATGGTTTAAGTAATTTTATTATAATTGCTTTTATATCTTTTACGAGCGTTTTTTAAAAAGGTTTCACTTTTTGCCAATTATTTTTATTTTGGTTGATTTCAGGGCGTTTCGGAGGCAGTTTTTTTTGCCCGAAATAAAAATTTCAGTTTCCGGAAATAAATTTTAATAATAAATGCTTTGACGCATATTCCAAAGAATGTAATTGCGCAAATTGGCGTAACCAATAGCACAATTAATTATCTTTGCATTTCACAAAAATAAATAATATGAAAACAGCTGAAATAGTAACCGCCAAAGGCGCGATGAAAGTGGAGTTTTACGAAAAAGATGCTCCGAACACAGTAAAAAACTTTTGCGATTTGGCAAAGAAAGGATTTTATGATGGATTGACCTTTCACAGGGTTATTCCTGATTTTGTAATCCAGGGAGGCTGTCCTAACGGCACAGGCAGTGGCGGACCGGGCTACAAAATAAAATGTGAACTCACCGGAGGAAACCAGTATCACGACAAAGGTGTGCTTTCCATGGCTCATGCCGGAAGAGATACAGGAGGTTCGCAATTTTTTATTGTATTGAGTCGTGATCATACTGCTCACCTGGATGGGGTTCATACCTGTTTTGGCAAAGTAGTGGAAGGGCTGGATGTAATTGATAAAATTCGCCAGGGAGATGTGATTCAAAAGATAACCGTTACCGAAACTGCTTAAAATTTCCACCCGTAAAGGAATTTTACCATTCGTGTAATTTTTGAATTGCATGACAGAGCAAACCGTAATTTTGTATTGAAATTCTTTTAATACATAGTAATGTGTTTAATTTTATTTCACACAGGGAATGGCACCGTAGCAGCCATTCCCTTATTTATTGATACGGATATATTAGTACGGATAACGAATTATTTCGAATTTACGAATCCACATCTTATAAAAACGGTTTAGCTTCGATTCGTAAATTCGTAATAATTGGTTATCCGTACCCAGTTTATTTCACATGACACAAAAAAAAATTTACTGGATTTGTCAGCTTGGCGGATGGTTGATATTTGTTTTGTTTCAATGTGTTTTTGCCCGCCTTAACGGAACTTTCAATTTTAGTTTTGCCGTCAGCCAGTTTATTCTTTTCGTTTTCGGAGTGCTCATCTCTCATATTTACCGCAGTTTAATTATTCAGTTTGGCTGGTTACGATTAAACACCCTTTTAGTAGTTCCCCTGGTTATTTTTGCTTCTTTGCTTTTTGCCACGCTTCATGATTATGGACAATATGGAATGGAATCGCTGTTGAATATTGCTGGCAACAGGCATTTGAATAATGTAGTAATTGTTTCGGCAGTGCTTAACCTTGCATTTGTTTATTTTTTCTGGTCGCTAATTTATTTCCTGTTTCATTTTATTCAGAATTATAAAAAAGCAGAAATTGAAAATTTTAAATGGCAGGCATCTATCAATGAAATAGAATTGAACAAACTGAAATCGCAATTGAACCCCCACTTTATGTTTAATGCCATGAATAGTATCAGAGCGCTTGTGGACGAAAACCCAACGAAATCCAAAGAAGCAATTACCCAGCTTAGTAATCTTTTGCGAAATACTTTGCAAATGGGAAAAAATAAAGTGATTGCTTTTAATGAAGAAATAAAAATTGTGAACGATTATTTGGCACTGGAATCGGTTCGTTACGAAGAACGATTGCGAGTAATTATGCAAATAGATGCAAGGAGCCTGGAGTTTGAAGTTCCTCCCCTGATGATTCAGACACTGGTGGAAAATGGAATTAAACACGGTATTTCGAAATTTACCGAAGGCGGAATTCTGGAAGTGGTGACAAAAGTGGAGAATGAAAAATTAATTATTACCATTCGCAACAGCGGGCAGTTAAAAGAGATGGCAGCAACCGACAGCGGTTTCGGGATAAAGAATACACGACAGCGTTTACATTTGTTGTATGGTAATGAAGCTTCGCTTAAAATTAAAAATCAGGACTTAATCTATGTAATAACCGAATTAATAATTCCTAAAAATGTGGTAACCTATGAAAGCAATAATAATTGATGACGAACGTTTAGCTCGCCAGGAGTTGAAAAATTTATTGGCTGCTTATCCCGAAATACAGGTAGTGGGAGAAGCTGCCAATGCCGAACAGGCAATGGAAATGATTGAAAAATTAAATCCTGATGTTATATTCCTGGATATTCAGATGCCCGGCAAAAACGGGTTTGAGTTGCTGGAAGAGATAAGCGGTGTGCCCGAAGTAGTATTTGTTACTGCTTTTGATGAGTATGCCATCCGTGCATTTGAAGTAAATGCGCTGGATTATTTATTGAAACCGATTCAACCCAGCCGCCTGGCAGAAACAGTAAAAAAGATTTTGGATAAAGAAAGTTTGGACAAACTGGAAACCACTGCGCCTACTTATTTACTTTCGGATAAAGACCAGGTGTTTGTAAAAGATGGTGACAAATGCTGGTTTGTAAAGTTAAGTGAGGTAAGGCTTTTGGAGTCGGAAGGAAATTATGTAAGAGTACATTTTGATAAAAACCATCCGTTGATTCTTCGTTCGTTAAATCAACTGGAAGAACGATTAGATGTAAGAACATTTTTCAGGGCAAGCAGGAAATACATTATTAATCTGAAATGGGTGGAAGGGATTGAAAACTGGTTTAGCGGAGGCTTGATGGTAACTTTAAAAGGAGGAGAGCGAATAGAACTATCGAGAAGACAAGCAGCAAGGTTAAGGGGGTTGATGAGTTTATAAACTCTCGTCATTGCGAGCGTAGCGAAGCAATCTATTGAGAGGAAACATATCAGGGATTGCTTCGCTACGCTCGCAATGACGAACCCCTTTCAGATATTTGAATTTAGAATTTCTGACTTAATATAACTCTGAAGTTCCGGAAAGAAAATTTTAAATTCATTTTCAAACAAACTAAAATGTTCTTTCAAATCATCTATGGCATATTCCATATTCGATTCAAACTTTGCTCTTCGCGACATTCCGTAAAGCACTTTTTCTATTCCTTCCAGTTTTGAATACCCTAAAAGAATGTTATGTTCCAGCATGTATTTAGTAAAGTGAACAGATTTTGCAGGAAGAATAGAATAGTTTTTCCTGATGATGGAATAAATGTTTTGCACAAAAGTGGCTAAGTCAACGTCAGCATAGTCTTTCCAATTGACAGCCAAATAATGGTCGTAATAAATATCCACTATAACGCTTGAATATTTTCTGTATTTTTCTCTTAGTCTTTGTTTGCTTTGCGCTACCACAGGATGCGAATCGGTAAACGCATCTATTTTTCTGTGAAGTAAAATTCCCTGTTGTATCTCTTTTGAAAAATTATTATACGCGCTTCCCTTTACTGAATCAGCAATAAAATTTCCGATAATCAAACCTTCGTTATTACCTGCCAGGTAAAGGTGGGATAGAAAGTTCATTTATAATTTTTTTGCTTCATTCCAATACACATCCATTTCTGCCAGTGTCATTTCACTTAATTGTTTTCCTGCTTTAGCAGCACCTGCTTCCAGGTATTGAAACCGTTTGATAAATTTTTTATTTGTTTTTTCCAATGCATCTTCCGGACTGATATTTACAAAACGGGCATAGTTAATCAATGAAAATAAAACGTCACCAAATTCATCTTCTATCTTTTCTAAAGGAGCCCCACTATCTACTTCATGTTTTAATTCATTAATCTCTTCCTGGACCTTTTCCCATACCTGTCCTGGGTTTTCCCAGTCAAAACCCACAGCGCGTGCTTTTTCCTGTATGCGTGATGCTTTTATTAAAGAAGGCAAAGACACAGGAACACCGCCCAATACTGATTTGTTTCCTTCTTTTAACTTTAATTTTTCCCAGTTTTGTTTTACCTCTTCCTCGTTCGCTACTTTCACATCACCATAAATATGAGGATGACGATGAATTAATTTTTCGCAAAGCGAATTAATAACATCTGTGATGGTAAACTCATTGGTTTCGGAAGCAATACGGGCATAAAAAACAATGTGCAATAGAATGTCGCCCAGCTCTTTTTTAATACCCATCATGTCTTTTTCAATGATGGCATCTGCCAGCTCGTAAGTTTCTTCGATAGTTAAATGTCTCAAACTTTCAATAGTTTGTTTTTTATCCCAGGGGCATTGCTCTCGCAGTTCGTCCATTATAATAAGTAATCGTTCAAATGCTTTTAATTTTTCTTCCATTGGTTATATTTTTGAATTGCAAATTTAATGCTATTGAGTTTATAACAACTATCGTGGAAGCCAATAATTTTAATAATTTTGTGTGCTTTTAAAAAAAGCAAACCTTCAATCTGTTTTAATGCAAAATATTCGAATCCATTTTAAGTTACTTATTTTCTTTTTTGTTCCTGTTTTACTTCAGGCACAAGATTCACAAACCCATGATTTCATAGTTTCAGCCCAGGGGCACACAGGTTATATTATTGCTCACCATAGCAATATGTCACAGTTAATTAAAGGACATCTTTTCGGGGGCGAATTAAACTATGTTTTCAGAACTGATGGCAGCAAGCCCTGGCAGCAAATTCATAAATATCCTGAAATAGGAATGTGTGTACTGCACATGGATTTGGCAAACCCTCGGCAATTAGGAACTTTAGAAGCGTTGTATCCTTATACTAATATTCGTTTGAATAAATTAAATAAAAAAACGAGCGTGAACCTTCGGTTAGGTTTGGGTTTGGGTTATATTACCAAGCCATTCGACAGATTAACCAATCATCAAAACAACGCGATAGGCTCTCACTTAAACGGTTTTGTAAATTTGCGACTTAACATTGCAAGAATGCTTTCTAAATCCTGGCGATTGGATGCGGGTGTGGGGTTAAGTCATGCTTCCAATGGTGCTATTACAACTCCCAACCTGGGACTAAACATGGCTAGTATTAATGTGGGAATAGGTTATGTGTTCGGAAATAAAAGCCTGGAATTGAAAAAAGATTCGATTGCAAAAGCAAAAAAAGAATGGCATCCTTCTATCATTGCTGTGGCAGGAATAAAGGAAATGATGCCTCCGGGAACACAACGCTACATGGCTTATGGCTTGATGGTAAATTTTTATCACAACTCGAATTATAAAAACAAAGTGGGTGGTGGTTTGGAAGTGTCGTATAATAATTCGTTAAAAAAATTACTGGGAGATGATTCATTAAGTTTTTCAAATTCCAATTTGCTTCGTGCGGGAATAAAATTTTGTTACTCGTTTAATATGCACCGCGTGTCTCTTCCTATTGATTTTGGTGTTTACTTTTATGATAACAGAAATTATGACGGAAGATTTTTTCATCGTATCGGAATAAGATACATGGTTACCAAACACATCATAGCAAACGTTACTTTAATTACCCATTGGGCGGTAGCCGATTATTTTGAATGGGGATTAGGATACCAGTTTTAAACAATAATACAATTTGAAATTCGAAAATGAAAAAATTAATTGCTTTTTCTTTACTTATATTTACAATGTTTTTTTCTTCCTGCAAAAAAGATAATGCCTGCGATTGTATTAAACGAACAGGCAATATTGAAATGACGAAGCGATGGGTAAGCAACTTCGACAAAATATATGTGGAAGATAATTTAAACATTTTTATTACCCAGGACGCTACTTTTGATGTGGAAGTGGAAGCAGGAAAAAATGTGGGCTGGTTAATAGAAACCGAAGTGTCGGGCGGTACATTAACTATTAAAAATAAAAACAGGTGTAACTGGACGCGCAGTTACAGTAAACCATTGAACGTATATATTCACATGCCTGTTATAAAATACATAACTTCTGATGGGACAGGAACTATTAAAAGTACGAATACAATAACCACCGACAATTTTGATTTGCAAATAAAAAACTCGGGCAATATGGAATTAAGTGTAAATAATACTACCGTTACTTCTCATATTTTTGGGTACGGAGATGTAACACTAAGCGGAACCACCCACGAACACGATGCCGATATTGGCGGGAGTTCGTTTTTAAATTGTCAGAATTTGAACACAGCTGTTACTTATGTTCATACCTTTACCACGGGGCAATGTTATGTTTACGCAACAAATTTGTTAATCTGTAACATTGGTTTAAACGGGGACGTGTATTGTTACGGGCACCCAACAACTGTCCAAAAAACAAAAACAGGTGATGGCCAACTTTATCTTGAATAAAAAATGAAAACTCCAAAAATAAGAATACATTTTATTTTCAGACTTCTCCTTTTCTGGATGTTGTATTTTGCATTATTCAGAATATCGTTTATTATTTATCACCACGCCCGTATCCTGGACGGGCAACATTCAGAAACAGGATTAAGTTTTCTGTATGGTTTACGATTAGATTTATCTGCCGCTACCGGAGCCATCATTATTCCCTTTATATTATGGGTGTTTCAGCAGTTTTATAAAAGCAGGTTAATTCATCTTATTAACCTTGGATATAATTTTTTGCTCATTACTTTAGTTGCTGTATTGAGTGTAATTAATTTAAAGGTGTATGGCGAATGGGGCACTCTGCTTGGCACAAGAGCATTAAAATATTTTCTTTCTCCAAAAGAAGTTCTCTCCTTTATTTCCTTCTGGTCGGTATTGCTTTTAATTGTTTCCTCGGGAGTGTTCGCCTACATGGGCATAAAATCTTACAGAAGATACATCACTAATTTTTCTTCCCCGATTGAAAACCCGGGATTAAAATGGGCTTACATTATGCTGGTTCCTGTTTTTATTATTGTTGCATTGCGCGGAGGGCTGCAAAATATTCCGGTAAACGAAACGACTGCCGCCTATTCTGATTTCCCGATTAACAATATAATAGCTACTAACAACATTTGGTACCTGGCACATACTTTTTTAGATCCCGCAGCAGATGCTGATTTTTTTGCTCCGGAGCCTTTGATTCCTGCACCCAAGGAATAAACACGAGCAGATGATAAAAAAACAGTTTCTTCCTTATCTCTTTATTATATTCATTTTTTATTCTACTACTTCTTTTTCTCAAACTAAAAAGAAAAGAAGATGGGCAGACTTAATAGATACTACCTCAAAGGTAAGCAGCGGGATGCTTTGCGAAGATTACATTTACAAACCATACATACGCACCGTGCAGTTGCATGACGAAAGTTTCGAACTTTCTCAACCTGTTTTAAGTCTTGGTTCAGACGAAAAATTAATATTGTCTTTCGATGATTTGGATGCGGATAATAAAAATTATATGTACACCCTCATTCATTGTACTGCCGACTGGAAGACGGATGACTTGAGCACCGGAGAATATATAGAAGGTTTTTCGGACAATGTAATTGTTGACTATAAATATTCTTTAAACACGCTTCAAAATTTTACACATTACAGTGTAGTGTTTCCGAACGATAATATGAAAGTTACAAAATCAGGAAATTATATTTTGAAAGTTTACCAGGATGGGAAGCCGGACAATTTGGTTTTAACAAAGCGATTGCTGGTGTTTGAGAATAAAGTAACCGTAAATGCGAGAGTAAAACCGGCAAGCATTATTGAGTACCGCACGTTTAAACAGGAAATAGATTTTTCTGTATTTCACCAGGAATATCCAATTACGGACCCTTACCAGGATTTGAAAATTGTGATTACACAAAATAACCGGTGGGACAATGCAAAAACAAATCTGAAACCATTATTTGTGAAAGATGATGAACTGGTATATGATTATGATGATGTGAACGTGTTTGATGGAGGCAGCGAATTCAGGGTGTTCGATATAAAAAGTATTCGTTATCATTCCGAACGGATAAAAAATATTTATAAAGACACCCTTGGAAACCATGTGGAACTGCAACCTGACGAAAAACGTTCGTTTAAAAGATATTCTTCAGCTGTTGATATGAATGGAAATTACATTATCAGAATCCA
The DNA here is from genome assembly GCA_025363555.1 of Bacteroidota bacterium. Taxonomy (GTDB): domain Bacteria; phylum Bacteroidota; class Bacteroidia; order 2-12-FULL-35-15; family 2-12-FULL-35-15; genus 2-12-FULL-35-15. The sequence goes on from JANYDQ010000024.1 coordinate 39,657, forward strand.
GGAAGGAAACCATAGCGACATAGAAGCAGATTATTGTTACGTTAGTTTTTTTATTCCATACGATGATGCATTTTCGGCTGGAAACCTTTATGTAGCAGGGGCTTTTAACGATTGGAGATTTATGCCTGAAAACCAGATGAAATATAATCCCAAACGATTTGGCTATGAATGCACGTTATATTTAAAACAGGGATTTTATAATTACGAATACATTTTTATACCCAAAGGGGAAACAGAAGCAGACCAAACCTTTATTGAAGGCATGCACCAGGAAACAGAAAACGACTACACTATTTATGTCTATCATCATCAAACCGGAACTTTTTATGACCAGTTGATTGGGCTAAAGAGATTGAATTCGGTGAAAGACAGGTAAGGTTATGGGGCGAATTTGCTAATAAAAAACATTTAAAAAGTCCAAAAAGGTTTCGACACCACCCATGCAGTAGATCCATACCTGGCAGTGGTAATTCTTTTTTTTAAAATACATTATTTTATTAGATAACACAACAAACTATTCCTCATGAATAGTTAGCAGTGGAATGTGCGTATGAAAAGCCATTTTCTTGGTATGGCGTTCGCTTAGCATATCCGCAAATAAAGCATGTTTTCGGGGAATCATGATTAATAAATCGGCATTTTGTTCGTCAATCACTTTATTGATGCCGTCTACCACATCACCTTCGGGTAAATGAATGGAGTGGGGGATGGTATCAAAAATTTTATCCAGCAACATTCCGCTCACTGTTTTGTCGTAATTCAATAATTGATGAGGAGCGATAACGTTTACTATTTTCAGTTTGGATTGAAACGAGGTGCAGAGATTTTTTATTTGGGCGATGGCAGAACTGTGTTCTATCTTTTCGAAATCGGTGGCAAACACTATAGTGTGGATGGGCTGAAAACGGGCTGACAAGGGGATGACAAGGGTGGAGCAACGGAGGTGGCGAATAACTACGGTGGTACTGCTCCCGATTAACCGTTCGGAGAGTGCGCTAGCACCGGTTATTCCCATTACTATTAAATCAAAGTTTTTTTCTCTCACCACATCTGTAAGCGATTCGAGCAAAAACCCGGGGCTTACCAGGCAATCAGTGGCGGGTGTGTAGTTACATTTGGCGGAAATTTCATCTGCTGTTTTTTTAAGCGTTGCCATGCTGTCGTTGTCCAGTTCGTCATACGAGGTAAGAACCACGGGCATGCCTGTGGCTACAACAGGCATGGGGTACACATATATAAAAGTAACTTTAGCGCCAGTGTGTTTTGCTAATTGAACAGCATAGGTGGCTGCATTTATTGATGGTTCCGAAAAATCCGTAGCTATTAGAATATTGTTCATAGTATAGGTGTTTTGATTGCGGTGATAAAAGTAATATAAAATTCTATTTTTGTCAGTAATATTATAATGATTAATTTCGCTGACTTTGAAAAAGTGAAAAGTTTTTATTTACCAAAGGTTCTACCTTTTGAAAAAGGCGAATCTTTTGTTCAAATCAGGAATCACCAATAAAACTATGTGGGCAGCAATAGCACGATTTATTTTACGTAACCGATTAATAATACTGATAGTGCTTTCGGGGATTACGGTGTTCTTCGGTTATTTTGCACATAAAGCAGAGATTAGTTACGAATCCCCCAAGTTGCTTCCCGACCACGATTCCACAGCCATAGAATACAAAGCATTTAAAAAGCGTTTCGGACAGGATGGAAGTGTAATGTTTATCGGGATAAACGATGAAGGACTTTATAAACTGGAACGATTTAATGAATGGTTTGATTTAGGCAATGCGCTAAAAAAGGTAAAAGGGGTTAAAAATGTGGCATCCATTGCCCGGCTTAGCAATGTAATTAAAAACGATAGTTTAAGTACTTTTGAATGGAAACCATTAATTACGCATCGCCCGGTAGTGCAGGCAGAAGTGGATAGTTTGCATGATAAAGTAATGAACCTGCCTTTTTACAGAGATTTTATTTACAACGATTCTGCCCATTCTACTCTAATGGCAATAACATTTGAAGGGAAACAGTTAAATACCAAAAACAGGTTAGAGATTGTAGATTCCATTAAAAAGCAGGTGGATAAATTTGTTGCTTTGTCTCATGCAGAAGTGCATTTTTCAGGAATGCCTTATGTGCGAACTGCCGTAGCCAGGAAAATTCAGGAAGAGATGACCTTGTTTGTAATGCTTGCCTTACTTGTTACCGGACTTATTTTATTTTTGTTTTTCAGGAGCATATTGCCCGTTGTGTTTTCGCTTGCGGTTGCATTTATCGGGGTCATCTGGTCGTTCGGATTTTTAGTTTTATTCGGGTACCAGATTTCTGTACTTACCGTATTAATCCCTCCCTTGCTTATTGTAATAGGAGTTCCCAATTGCATTATGCTGCTCAATAAATACCACAGGGAATACAACGTACACGGAAACCAGATGAAAGCATTATCCCGCTCTATCGAAAAAGTAGGGGTGTCGTTGTTCCTGGCAAATGTAACTACTGCCATTGGTTTTGCGGTATTCTGCTCCACAGACAGTAAGTTGCTTTTCGAATTCGGGTTAATTTCCTCTATCAGTGTTATTTTTACGTATGTCATTTCGATGATGATGGTGCCTATCGTATTTAGTTATTTGCCCGAACCATCCTTAAAGCATACCAAGCACCTGGAAGGGAAAGCAACCACCGGAATACTTAAAAAAGTAGATTACATTGTGCACCACCATCGCCCGGCTATTTATACCACCGTGATTATTATTGTTGTTATTTCTCTCTATGGAATGACCAGGATATTGCCATTAGGTTATGTGGTGGATGATTTGCCAACCAAAGATCCCATTTTGGTTGATTTAAAATATTTTGAAAAAGATTATCACGGGGTATTGCCGTTTGAAATAAGTGTGGATACTAAAAAACCAAAAGGAGTAATTGCCGATGGGGGGCGAACGCTTTATAAAATCGATCGGTTGCAAAAACTTTTTAAAAAGTATCCCGAATTCTCCCGGGCGCTTTCGGTGGTGGAAGGAATTAAATTTATGAATCAGTCATTCAATGAGGGTAAACCCAAAGCTTACCGATTGCCGGGAGCCATAGAACTTCAAAAACTGAACGACTTTGTGGGAAGCAGTTTAAAAGGAAAAGGCAATGAACTGGAAGCGTTTATTGACAGTACCAAACAATATACCCGCATCAGTATTCAAATGAAAGATTTGGGCTCCATCAGGATGAAAGGACTTATAGACACCTTGGAGCCACGCATTGACAGTATTTTTAATTTTGATTATGAATCCAATAAAATGCTTGCTAATTATAAGGTAGTGATTACGGGCAACAGTTTAATGTTTTTGAAAGGGAATGCTTTTTTGGTAGAAAACTTATTGGAAAGTGTGTTGCTTGCCATTATTTTAATTGCAATTGTAATGTTCACTTTATTTATGTCGCCCCGGATGGTTTTAATTTCTGTTATTCCAAGTTTGGTTCCTCTTATCATTACGGCAGGTTTAATGGGATTTTTCAACATCCATTTAAAACCATCTACTATATTAATTTTCAGCATTGCCTTCGGAATCTCATCAGATGGTACCATGTATTTCTTAACAAAATACCGCCAGGAATTAAAGAATCATCAGGGCAGTATTTCCAAAACTGTATCATTAGCCATTCGCGAAACAGGAGTAAGCATGATATATACCGCTATCATTTTGTTTTGCGGTTTCGGAATTTTCTCTGCTTCAGGATTTGGCGGAACACAAGCCTTAGGGATTTTGATTTCTGTTACACTGTTACTAGCCTATTGTTCCAACCTGGTATTGTTACCTTGCTTTTTATTAACGCTGGAAAGGCGCTTGACCACCAAAGCATTTTTATCGGAGCCGTTAATTGAGGTTTTTGATGAAGAAGAAGACATAGATTTGGATGAATTGAAAATTGATGACAAGTCCGGCACATAATGAATTTTATAATAACGAATAATTAACGAACCAATAAAATGAAAGGAATAATTTTAGCCGGTGGTTCCGGCACTCGTTTACATCCGTTAACACTTGCTGTTAGCAAACAGTTAATGCCTGTGTACGACAAACCAATGATTTACTATCCGCTCTCTGTTTTAATGATGGCGGGTATTTCAGAGATATTAATTATTTCCACTCCTCACGATTTACCAAATTTCGAACGGTTGTTAGGAAACGGAAATTCGCTCGGATGCAGGTTCAGTTATGCTGTCCAGGAAATCCCCAACGGACTGGCACAGGCATTTGTGTTAGGAGAGAAATTTATTGGCAATGATAAAGTAGCATTAGTTCTTGGTGATAATATTTTTTATGGTGCAGGATTGGGGCGACTATTGCAGCAACATCAAAATCCGGAAGGAGGAGTGGTTTTTGCTTATCACGTTTCCGATCCGGAGAGATATGGTGTGGTGGAATTTGATAAAAACGAAAACGCAATTTCTATTGAAGAAAAACCTGCTCATCCCAAATCAAATTACGCGGTACCCGGATTATATTTTTACGATAACTCGGTTGTTCAGGTTGCAAAAACACTGAAACCAAGTCTGAGAGGGGAATATGAAATTACGGATGTAAACAAATACTATTTACAACAGGGAAAACTAAAAGTGGCTATTTTAGACCGCGGCACTGCATGGTTAGACACCGGTACATTTGCATCGCTTACCCAGGCGGGGCAGTTTGTACAAGTAATAGAAGAACGCCAGGGACTAAGAATCGGATGCATTGAAGAAGTTGCCTACAGAATGGGGTACATTAATAAAGAACAATTGCTTATACTTGCAGAGCCATTATTGAAAAGCGGCTATGGGGTATATTTGAAAAACCTGGTTAATCAATAAAACAACTTAAATAATTATGAAAATATTAATTACCGGAGGTGCAGGTTTTATTCCATCTTATCTGGCAGAAAAATTAGCTGAAAAGCCGGAAAACAAAATAGTAATTGTAGATAATTTTCTCACCGGCAAACCAGAGAAAATTCCGACTTCACAACACAACAACATAAAATTTATTAAATGTGATGTGAACGATTTCAAAGATATTTCTGGCGTGTTTTATTCTTATTCCTTCGATTATGTGTTTCATTACGCAGCAATGGTGGGCGTTACCCGTACACAGGAAAACCCCGTAAGCGTGCTCGAAGATATATACGGCATCAGGAATGTGTTAAACCTTTCCAAAAACACAGGAGTGAAACGCGTTTATTTTTCTTCATCATCCGAAGTATATGGCGAGCCGGTAGAGTTTCCGCAAAACGAACACACCACCCCATTAAATTCCCGCCTGCCTTATGCCATTGTGAAAAACGTAGGCGAATCTTATTTGAAATCTTATAAGCAGGAATTTGATTTGGATTACACTATTTTCCGTTTCTTCAATACTTATGGACCAAAACAAAGCAAAGATTTTGTGGTTTCTAAATTTATTTCTTCCGCATTGTCGGGAAAAGATATTACCATTTATGGCGATGGTTCACAAACCCGCACCTTTTGCTACATCGAGGATAACATTACTGCTACTACCCATGCTTTTTATGAAAATAAATTTGTTAACGATGTGGTAAACATAGGAGGCGACATTGAAATTTCTATTCTTGATTTAGCAAAGCTGATTATTAAATTAACCAAATCTTCTTCCGGCATAGTTCATTTACCTGCCCTGAAAGATGGTGATATGACGCGCAGAAAACCTGATGTTACAAAAATGAAACAGTTGCTTAAAAAAGAAAATATTAACCTGGAAGAAGGATTAAAAAAAGTATTACAAAACACTTCTTATATTATATAACCATTGTCCAATAGGAGCATTGCATATCAACAGGAGATAGAGCTGGCGCTGAAGGATAAAATTTACGGCTCTCACCCTAAAGAACTTTACGAGCCTATTTCTTACATCATGTCGTTAGGTGGCAAACGCCTCCGACCGGTATTTGTATTAATGGCTTGCGATTTTTTCGGGGGCGATACTGCCAAAGCCATCCATCCTGCCATAGCAGTAGAACTGTTTCATAACTTCACGCTCGTGCACGATGATATAATGGACAATGCACCCTTGCGCAGAAGTCAACCTACCGTTCATGAAAAATGGAACGGCAACACTGCTATTTTATCTGCCGATGCCATGATGGTGAAAGCCTACCAGGAACTCTGTAAAGCCGACAATTCAATGCTTCCCAAGCTGCTCGATATTTTCAGCGACACCGCGGTAAAGGTTTGCGAAGGTCAGCAACTCGACATGAATTTCGAAAAACTTTCCAAAGTTCCCATCCTTCATTATTTAAAAATGATTGAATTAAAAACGGCTGTGCTGTTAGCCGGAAGTTTAAAAATGGGTGCTATTATTGGGGGCGCAAGAGACGAAGATGCCCAGTCTCTTTATAATTTTGGCAAACATATTGGCATTGCCTTTCAATTGCAGGACGATATTTTAGACGTTTTTGCCGATTCCGAAAAATTCGGCAAACAAAAAGGAGGGGACATCATTGCCAATAAAAAAACATATCTTTTACTCAAAGCAATTGAATTAGCCGAAGGAAACCGGTATATGAATGAAGAATTGCAGCAGTGGATCAACGCTCCAGAATTTAATGCTGCCGAAAAAGTGGAAGCCGTTACCAACATCTACAATTTTTTAAACGTAAAAGAACTGGCTCACCAGGAAATGAAAAAACAATACGACATTGCTCTCAAACATCTTCACCCTATCCCGGTTACCCAGTCAAAAAAAGATGAACTCATTTCGTTCGCCCAAAGTTTAATGGTTCGACAGATATGAGGTCACCAATTACGAATCAATATCAATTTCCAAATCGAAATTTTAAATGTATAGGGGTGAGGTCAAACAAATGAATTATTTATTAATCATACCTCGTGCGTTGTGGAAAACCTTTTTTATTCTCAACTTTGTCCTTGGCTTAATCGTTCTTTATCCTTTCTTTTTTATCCTCCTATCAAAAAGAAAATGGTTCCCGCTTGCCTACCGCCTCAAGCGGTTTTGGGCTCGGTGGATAATGATTGTTCCCCTCTTGTTTTATAAAATAACCTGGAAAACAAAAAAAGAAAACCTTCCACAGCCCTGTATTTATTGCGCCAACCATGCTTCTTACCTGGACATTGTGCTTAGCTATTTAGTCATTCCCAAATTTTTTGTCTTTATGGGAAAACAGGAATTGGACAGGGTGCCTCTCTTCCGCATTTTTTTCAAAGACATGAACATTCTTGTGAACCGTCAAAACCTCAAATCCTCTCACCGGGCTTTTGTTCGCGCCGGTGTCGACATTGACCGTGGACAGGCAGTTTTTATTTTTCCCGAAGCCGGAATTTCAAGTTCCGGAAAACTAAGAGGATTCAAAAACGGAGCATTCAAACTCGCCATCGAAAAACAAATTCCCGTAGTGCCCATCACCTATCTCAACAACTGGAAACTTATACAAAATGGCGGATTTTTTAAAACCACCGGCAAACCTGGCATTTCTCGCGTAGTGGTTCACCCGCCAATATCCACCATCGGCATGAGTCAGGAAGATTTAATACCTTTGCGCACGCAGGTTTATAATATCATACAAAACGAACTTAACAACCATACCAATGAAAATAGATAATCAAACCGTGGACAAAATTGCCCACCTTGCCCGCCTCGAATTTCAAAACGAAGCAAAAGAAGCCATCATTAAAGATATGAACAGCATGCTGGCTTTCATCGAAAAACTCAACGAACTCGACACCACCTCTATTGAACCTCTTATATATATGAGTGACGAAGTGAACAACCTGCGCGAAGACGAAGTGAAACCCGAAATTACCCAAACCGAAGGACTAAAAAACGCCTCCAAACACGATTCCGATTATATAAAAGTTCCCAAAGTAATAAACAAATAACTACCCTCCGCATCTGTTGGGGATAACGGGAATTCCTTCATTAAGAAATGCTCAGATAAGTTCTTTTAAGGTTCAACAAGATAATTTTATATCTTCGGGCTTTCTCTTTTTAAATATTTACAGTTAGTTTTATTGGTTTGAAAAAGTGGGATGCTTTTATTAGGTTATTAAAAAAACCTTCGTTTATTTTTGGGATGTATGTGGTGGTAGCTGCGGGTGCTGCTATTCACCTGGAATTGTTTGATATTTTTTCGTCTTACCGCGAAGGTACTGCCGATTTTATTTTGAACAGTTCGATGAATAATTATATCATTTACCAGGATTCGTTTCTGCATTTGATTCATCACGAGATGATGTATGGTTATCATTGGAGTGAGTATTATGACTGGTATTTGTATAGCCCTTCTTTTCCTTTTTTAATTATGCCGTTTGCGTTGTTGCCAAAATATATCGGTGTGGTGGTGTGGTGTGTTTTTAATGCGCTGGCTTTGTTTTATGGTATTAAACTATTGAATATAGAGGAAAGGAAAAAAGTTTTTATATGGTGGTTTGTGTTGCAGGAGTTGATTATTTCTATTCAGAATGTGCAGGTGAACCCGCTTGTGGCTGCGTTATTTATTTTTACGTTTGTTGCTTTTGAACGAAAAAAAGTGGGCGTAGCGGCATTAATTATTGCTTGCAGTTTGTTTATTAAAGTTTTTGGTATTGTGGGGGCTTCTTTGTTTATTCTCTATCCGCAACGGTTAAAATTTATTGGGTATTTAATTTTTTGGTGCGGTGTGGTGTTTTTTTTGCCGCTGGTTTTCATTTCGTTTGATGAATTGATGAAACAATACATGGGATGGTACAGTACCATTATCAATCTTCATAGTACCAATGTAAACGACTTTTCGGTAATGCAGTTGTTGTCTTCTTTTTTTCGTTTCAGCTTGAGCGATGCATTGAGGTATTCCATTCAGGGGACGGCAGTTATTTTATTTTGTGTAAAATATATTCGTTACAAATCGTTTGGCGATTCGCAATTTCGATTATTGTTTTTAGCTTCCATATTGGTATGGACTACTATTTTTAATAATGCTGTCGAATCGCCCAGTTTTATTATAGCTATAACAGGAGTTTCCATTTGGTACATAGCCGATGCAAAGAGCAAATTGAATTTGGTGTTACTTATCCTGGCACTTATTTTAACCAGTTTTTCGCATTCGGATTTGTTTCCACGGTATGTGCGCGATAATTTTATTGACCCGTTTACCTTAAAATGCTTACCTTGTTTCTTAATTTGGTTGAAAATAGAGTATGAATTAGTGTTTAGAAAAAAAGAAATGCCTGCAAGAATACATGTCGGAAAATAAAAATACTATTGTTGATCTGGATATTATCCAGCCGTGTTACAACCCTTTACCGGGCTGGGAGCAGTCGGTATGGCTGCATTATACTGATGTAATGGAACTGCTGCCGGGGGTTGCTGTTAATTTAATAATTGTAAACGATGGTTCAGTAAAAAACATAGATGACAAGACTGTGCAATTTTTGAAAGAAAGAATAAAGGATTTTCAATATATTAGTTACGAACCTAACAGAGGAAAAGGGAATGCCTTGCGAACCGGTATAAAGGCAAGTAAAGGGCGGCTCCAGATTTATACAGATATAGATTTTCCATACGAATTAATTCACATTAAAGAAATTTACGAGTTGCTTGTGCAGGGTGCGGATATTGTTTCGGGTGTGAGGAAAAAAAATTATTACCAGACACTTTCGCCTCAACGATGGCTGGCTTCTAAAATGTCCCAGATATTAAATCGCTTGTTTTTGCGTTTGCCTTTTAACGATACACAATCGGGATTGAAAGGAATAAACAGGAAAGGACGCATGATTTTTTTGCGAACCACTATAGAGCGTTACCTGGCAGACACCGAGTTCCTGGCGCTTGCGGCAAAAACGAGAAAATTAAAATTGGTTCCACACGAGGTTTCGCTTCGCGAAGGAATTATACTTTCTAAAATGAGTTTCAACACATTTATGCGCGAGTTCAGAAATTTCATTACCGTTTATTCCATTGTATTTAAAAGAAAAGCTTAAGCCATGCTGAAAATATTGCTAACCTTTGATTTGGAAGAATTTGATGTGCCGGAAGAATACGGAAATAAAATTCCGTTTGAAAAACAAATTGAAGTTTCTACGACTGGACTTCACAAAGTAATTGCTCTTTTAGACAAACACCAAATTGTGTGCACTTTTTTTACCACCGCCACTTATGCGCTGCAACAGCCGGAACTGGTAAAAGCGATTGCAAAGAATCATGAAGTAGCGTCTCACGGGTATTATCATTCTTCGTTCAAGGCAGAGGATTTAAGAAATTCGAAAGAGGCATTGGAAAAAATTATTTTGAAACCGGTAACGGGTTTTAGAATGGCACGACTTGCGCCTGTTGATGACAATGAAATAGAAAAAGCAGGGTACAGCTATAACTCTTCTATGAATCCTACTTTCATTCCCGGACGATATAATCACCTGAACAAACCACGGACAGCCTTTTTTATCGGTAAGGTGTTAACTATTCCTACTTCAGTTTCTCCCAATATCCGTGTGCCGTTGTTTTGGTTAAGTTTTAAAAATTTTCCGTTATGGTATTTTAAATTGCTGTTAAAAAAAACATTGAAGCGCGACAAAATGGTTTCACTTTATTTTCACCCCTGGGAATTTACGGATATTAAAAACTACCAGCTTCCAAAATACATTAGTAAGCATAGTGGAGATGTTATGCTGGAAAGACTGGAAGAGATAATTACGGAACTGAAAACTAAGGCGGAGTTTATAACAATGCAGGATTTTGCAAGAGGATTTAAACGATAATCTATTACCCCTAATTATTTACTCAATAACTCTTTTACAATAGTCGAAATTACTTTTCCATCTGCTTTTCCTGCTAATTGTTTGGAAGCCGCCCCCATCACTTTTCCCATGTCGGAAGGAGAAGTGGCACCTACAGATAAAATTATTGCGGCAACTTCTGTTCTGATATTATCTTCACTCATTTGTTTTGGTAAATATGCCTCTATGACTGCAGCTTGTGCCAATTCCACTTCTGCCAGTTCAGGGCGGTTTTGAGTGTTATATACATCAGCAGTTTCTTTGCGTTGCTTCACCATTTTCAATAATGCCTTTTGTTCGGTTTCATCCGAATAACCCTCGGGAGAGGTTTTTAAAATAATAATTGCGGATTTAATAGCACGAAGTGCTTCCAGTTTTGCAGCATCCCTGACTAACATTGCCGTTTTTATTTCGGTATTTATTTTTTCTTCAATCATGGTTTTAAATTTTTATTGGGAAGCGAAATTAATAAAAAGTAATGCAACATATAAATAAAAAACGCCCCGAATAACTTTTCAGTTATCTTGGGGCGCGAAACCTCTGGGTGGTGGTTTTTTAATTTTAATCTCTAATCAATAATATAGACGCTTATAATGGACAAAAGGTTGCATGGGAATGAAAAAATCATTTAAAATATGTAATTTTATGGACAAATATTTACACCATACAAACCACTTTATGAATTTCAGGAAGCTTTTTAATTTATTTGTATTTCTGCCCTTTTGCCTTTCATTAGCTTCATTTCATTGCATTACCAGCGAGTGGACATTAAAAAAAAGCAGCGATGGAGTAACCGTTTATAACCGGGAAGTAGATAATTCTTTGATAAAAGAACTGAAAGCAGTAACGCAAATAAAAACGACACTTTCAAGTATCATTGCCCTGTTGAACGACCGCGAAACGTACCCTCAATGGGTATATAAATGTGAAAAATCGTACATGGTTAAAAAAATAAGCGAGTCGGAAGCAATTTATTACCAGGATGTTTCTGCGCCCTGGCCCATTGATAATCGCGATTTTGTGGTGAACGTGGAAGTGGTGCAAAATTCGAAAACCAAAGTGGTAACTCAAAGTTCTACCTGTATTCCTGATTACATTAAAAAATTGGAGGCACATGTGAGAATAACCGAATTTAAAGCATCGTGGACACTGACCCCGATAAAAAACGGGTTAGTTAATTGTGAGTATCAACTGCTCGTAGACCCGGGAGGCAACCTGCCTGCCTGGCTGGTTAACCTGGCTGCTGTTGACGGACCGTTTGAAACCATAGTTAATTTAAGAGAATGGGTTTTAAAAGACAAATACCAAAAAACTACTTTCCCTTTTATTAAGGAATTGGAACAAAAATAAAGTAGATTTGTGAACTTTTATTAACTATGACAAACCAGTTTTCTGAATCAGTTTCCCAAAAGAACGATGAAAAATTAATTGATGTGGAAAAAGCCATATCCGTTAAAAATCCAAAGCTGTATAAGTTTTTACCGCGGTTTATCTTGAATTATATCAAACGAACCATTCACCAGGATGGCTTGAACGATGCTGCTCATCGTCATAAAAATGAATGGGGGCATGATTTTGTAGATGCCACGATGAAAGAATTTAACATTACCGTAAAATGTATTGGTACAGAAAACATACCCGCACAAGGTGGAATAATAATGGCAGCTAATCATCCGTTAGGCGGATTGGATGGGATAGCCTTTATAGATGCTGTAGGAGATTACAGAAAAGACGTTAAATTTTTCGTGAATGATTTATTAATGGCTTTAAAAAATTTCGACCCTTTGTTTGTTCCGGTCAATAAGCATGGAAAAAATTCGGTTGATTATACCAAAACAATGGAAGAAGTTTATTCTTCTGATAACTGTATCATGATTTTTCCTGCGGGATTGGTTTCTCGGAGACAAAAAGCCGGTGTGATTGAAGATTTGGTATGGAAAAAAAGTTTTATTACCAAGTCTGTGCAGTACAAAAAAAATATTTTGCCGGTGTATATTGATGCCCGCAATTCTGATTTTTTTTACAATTTTGCCTATTGGCGCAAAAAAATAGGCGTAAAAGCCAATCTCGAGATGTTTTTCCTGCCCGATGAAATGTATAAGCAAAAAGGGAAAACAATAACGTTTACTTTTGGAAAAGAAATTCCCTGGGAAACATTTACAAAAGAACATGCGCCTGATTATTGGGCGAACAGGGTAAAGCAGCATGTATATGCCTTGCATTCAGGAGACAAAAAGATGATGGTGCCAACGATTTAAAATTACAGATTGCAAATTTCAAATTAGGTAGAATCCAAAACAAAAATAAAAAATACAAAAATGCAAAACATTATAGAACCAGTTGCTTTACACATTCTTCAGGCAGAACTTTCACAAGAACTATTTGTACGCACAACCAATAACGGAGAAAACGAAATTTACATCATCACTTATCATGATTCGCCAAATGTGATGAGAGAAATCGGGCGTTTGCGTGAAGTAACCTTCAGGGCTTCGGGTGGCGGAACAGGTAAAGAAATTGATATTGATGATTATGACACCGCCGACGCTCCTTACAAGCAACTTATTGTTTGGAGTCCGGAAGAAAAAGAAATTGTGGGGGGCTATCGGTTTATTAAATGCGGAGAAGCACCTGTGGGTGAGGACGGAGTGGTGCAGCTTGCCACCACCGAATATTTTTATTTTTCGCAACAATTTATAAAGGACTATGTTCCTTATACCATAGAGCTGGGGCGTTCATTTGTTCAACCCAAATTTCAACCCGCTATTGATAACCGCAAGGGCTTATTTTCGCTGGATAATCTATGGGACGGATTGGGTGCGATACTAGTAGATAACCCGGATATAAAATATTTTTATGGCAAAGTAACCATGTACACCCATTTTAATGTTCATGCCCGCGACATGATTCTTGCATTTATGCAATATTATTTTCCTGATAAAGACAAACTGGTTTATCCTAAAACCCCGGTTCCGATAAAAACAGATGTTTCCGAATTTTTAAAATCTATCGAAGGATTGGATTATAAGGACGGGCATAAAATATTAAGTCAGAAGGTGAGGGCACTTGGCGAAAATGTCCCTCCGTTAGTAAATGCTTATATGAATCTTTCATTGACCATGAAAATGTTTGGAACTGCACCCAATTCTCATTTCGGGGATGTGGAAGAAACGGGAATAATGGTAACTATTGCCGATATTTACCAGACGAAGATGGAACGGCATGTGGCGACTTATCGCAAGAAATGATTTTTGTTTTTTTTAGGCATTAATAACAGTTCTTAACTGTTTTTCATTTAATAACCTGTTCACTCTTTTTTCTGCAATTTGTTTTTTTGTTTCCAGCCATTTGTCCCCGGCCATTTTAATGAGCAATTTATCAAATGGAATTATCATAAAGTTAAAAAGCCCTTCCAGTTGTGTTTTAAAGGTAGTTGCAATTTTGCGATAGCTAACCGAAAAACCCCCTTCCAGGTAAGTCATATAATGCCAGTAGCCGCTTGGCATAAAAATGCTGTCGCCCGGTTCAAGGATGATGTCGTACCCTTTTACATAACGTAAGCCGGGATACTTTTCATAATCGGGATTATCCACATTAATCAGTGAATACGTGTTTAACGGCAAACAATACAGCAAATCCCTGTATTCAGGAGCAAAAAGAACCACCCGTTTTTTGCCACCAAACTGGGTAAGCAGCACATTGGACATATCCACATCATAATGTATTCTCACCTTGGTATCTTTTCCTCCGAAAAACATGTGAGCGGTTTTGTCCAAAATACCTTTAAACAGTTCCGGGCATGGATATTCTTCTCGAAGACCGGGATTGAATTTAAAAAGGTTGAACAAAAAAATACGAAAATGGGTGTATTCGTTTTTAGCAATAATGTTTAGAAATTCCGAAAAGTTCATTTTTAAATCAGCCGAAGTAAATGCTGAAGCCGAACCTTTAGGGTTGCGATTGTCGAATACATCCACTTTCACATTTCCCATTTTTTCCTTAAAGTAATCAAGCGACCATTTTTGAGCCGAAATAGTGTTTTCGGTAAGTCCTTTTATAACCACAGGTGTTTGAGTTTTCAAATATTTCCTGTTAAATTCTTCTGTGCTGATGTTGCGCACAACATCTGCCTTTAATGATAAATCCATAGAAGTAGTTTTTTAATTTTTTTATTTATTGGACGTTTTATTTTAATGTTAGTTTATTTATACTACGTTTTAAAACGGTTTTCTTAGAATTTTTTGCTACAAATTTTATTCCAATCACCGCCTTTTTTTAACCTTACAAAGTTCCAACTATTAGGTGCAACGATTATTATATAATTTTAGGGTATTATTATAAATTGAAGGGGTAAATTAGCTCCTTATATAAATATATTAGCTCCTTATATAAATATATTAGCTCCTCATATAAATGTATTTGCTCCTTATATAAATATATTAGCTCCTCATATAAATGTATTTGCTCCTCATAAATCTTGTTTTGCTATTAATATACTATGGACTTACCACTTTTTAAGCTAATTTCGCAAAAAAATAAGTAGAGATACCATGGAAATAAAAACCGCACAATTTGTAATGAGCAATACGGAAGTGGCCAAATGCCCGAAACCCGATATGCCCGAATATGCTTTTATTGGCAGAAGTAACGTAGGAAAATCTTCTCTTATTAATATGCTTTGCACCCGGAACAATATGGCAAAAACTTCGGGCAAGCCCGGCAAAACGCAACTTATCAACCATTTTATAATCAATGCCAACTGGTACCTGGTCGATTTGCCCGGTTACGGATATGCCACCGTTTCCAAAGAAAGAAAGGAAACATGGGTAAAATTTTTGCAGGATTACATCCTCGAACGCCAAAACCTGATGTGTATGTTTGTACTTTTAGATTCGCGTATTCCCATGCAAAAAATAGATTTGGAATTTATGAACTGGCTGGGCGAAAATCAGATTGCCTTTGTGATGGTTTTCACCAAAACAGACAAACTATCCAAAAAACAATTTGCCGACAACATTGCTGCCTACAAAAAGGACATGAGTGCCCACTGGGATGAACTACCCAAATGTTTTTATACTTCAGCCGAAAAAAAAACCGGGAGAGACGAAATTCTCGATTTTATAGCCCAAAGCAATAAGTTATTTAAAAAAGTTTAAGATTTGCCAAAGAATCTTATATTTGCACCCCGATTTGAAAAAACGGGTAAATGTTTTAGTAATAAAACTTTATAACAATAAATCAATTTAACAAAAAACAATATAACAATAAAAAAATGAGTGTATTAGAAAGATTACGTAAACGTTCGGGATTGTTAGTAGCAATAGTAGGTTTGGCTTTATTAGCCTTTGTACTAACGGGCTTATTCGAAAAAGGTTTTTCCGGAAGCAGCACAAGAGCTGTTGGCGAGATAAACGGCAAGGCAATAGAATACATTCCGTTTGATACCAAGGTGAAAGAAGCGATTGAAAATCAGAAGAAGAACGGGCAGAAAACCACCTTAACACCCGAAGAAACCGACCAGACTGTGCAACAGGTATGGAACCAAACTATCAACGAAGAAGTGATGAACAAGGAATATGAGAAATTAGGAATTGCTGTTTCTGACGAAGAACTTTATGACTTAATGGTGGACCACCCGCATAGTGCTTTGGTACGAAACCTTAGCGACCAGCAGGGAAAAGTTTCACAAATGTTTGCCGACCCGAGAACAGGACAAATAAGCCCTGCCAAAATTAAAGAATTTACCCAGAAAATGACCGATGAACAGGAACAAAACTGGACAAAACTGGAAGAATATATTAAACAGGTGCGTACAGTAGAAAAATATAATAACCTTGTAAAAAAAGGATTGTACATTCCTACTGCATTTGCAAAGCGCGAATACATAGCCACCAACACCAATGCTACTGTTCGTTTTGTCTATAAACCATTTAAAACGATAGTGGACAGCACCTTGAAACCAACAGATGCAGAATTAGATTCGTATTATAAAGAACACCAAAACGAATTTAAGCAGGAAGCATCGCGCAAGTTCGAATATGTAGCTTTTGATATTTTACCAACTCCTGAAGATTTTGATATTGCAAAAAAGGCAATGGAAAAAACAGCAGAAGAATTTAAAACAAAAAAAATCGCTGATGATTCAGCGTATGTAGTTTCAGAATCGGAAACAAGAAATTTTGATATGACTTATCATACCAAAGGAACATTATCCCCTGTAATAGATTCGGCAGCATTTAAAGCAGAGGTAGGAATTGTAATGGGACCCTACCTGGAAAACGGAACATTTAAAATATTTAAAGTAGAAGCCACCAAAATTTCAGCAGATTCGGCAAAAGTTCGCCATTGCTTAATAGCTTATAAAGGAGCGTCATCGGCCGCACCAACTGTTACCCGTTCTAAAGAACAGGCAAAAGCAATGGCTGACAGCCTTGCTAACTTATTAAGAAAGAAAAAAGGTGACTTCAAAGATTTTGTAGCCAAATACTCTGACGATATGGGGGGTAAAAACGCACAGCCGGATCCGAAAAACCCAAAGAAATTTGTGATGGGTAAAGACGGAGAATATGGCTGGATAAATGCAAAAAGCGGGTTTGTAGAACCATTTAAAAATGGCGGATTAGATGGTAAAAAAGGAGAGATAGTAGTGGTAGAAGCTCAATTTGGTTATCATATTATGGAAATAGAAGATTCCAAAGGCAAACAAACAAAAGTGCAGGTTTCTTCTATTGAAACCAAAGTGGGACCAAGCAGCAAAACCATGCAGCAGGTGTATGTAAAAGCTTCTGAATTTGCCGGAAAAAACAATACCAATGAATTGTTTCAGAAAGCAGTTATTGATCAAAAATTAAACAAACGAATTGCCGACAATATTAAAGAGAACGATAAAACCATTGCAGGTATTGAATCTCCGAGAAGCCTGGTAAGATGGGTGTACGATAATAAAAAAGGAACTGTATCGGAAGCACAGGAGTTTGGCGATAAGTTTGTAGTAGGTGTAATAACCGAAACCAAAGAAAAAGGCACAGGTACTATGGAAGATGTAAAAGATGCATTGACTGCAAAAGTGATTAAAAAGAAAAAAAGTGAGCAGTTAATAAAAGAAGCTGGTGATGCTGCATCCTCCGGAAAAACAATTGAAGAGGTGGCTGCAAAAATGAAAGTTCAGTTATCACAGCCTTACCCGAATGTTAATTTTGCTTCCGCACCGGGAGTTCCTGATTTGGCTTCTGATGGTAGTTTTTTAGGTACTGTTGCCGGCTTAAAAGTAAAAACAATGAGCAAACCGATTGTTGCAAACGATGGTGTGTTTGTGGTATATGTAGATTCAAAAACAGATGCCCCTGCACAGAAAGAATATAAAGCACAACAGGCAGTTCAAATTTCCGCTATTACTCAGCGGGTAGATTACGAAGTATATGATGCTCTTAAACAAAATGCAAACGTTACCGAACACCTGGTTAGGTTTTATTAATAGAAGAAAGTCTTCCCTATATAATAGGAGATTCATAATCCCGGTTCAGAGTTCTGAACCGGGATTTTTTATTTGGAAATGTATGAATCATTTTTATACCTTTACACTCGTATAATTTTAAACAAAAACAATTAACTATGAAAAAAATAATGTTAAGTCTGGTTGCTGTAGCAATAATGTTTGCAACCTCCAATGCACAGGACAAAAAGGCTCCTGCACAAAAATCTCCTGAACAACGCGCAGAGCGTTATCTTCAGAGATTGAATGAAGAGTATGTTTTAACAGAAGCACAAAAGCCAAAAGTGAAAGAATTTATTTTGAAGCGCGAAGAAGCCCGCGATGAGTTACGAAAAAAATATGCGGATGATAATAATGCCTATGCTACGGAGTTTAAAAAAGCAAATGCCGAAGCAGACAAAGGAATAAAAGAATTATTAACTCCTGAACAGATAGAACACCAAAAACAATACATAAAAGAAGTAAGAGAAAAAAACAAAGAGAACGCTGAAAAACGAAAAACAGCTCCTTCAGCACCGGCAAATTCTCCGGCTAACAAGGAAGAAAAAGCACCGGCAAAAACTCCACCACCACCTTCTTCACCTAAATAAGTATTAATAAAGTCCCGACCACCAACAGTCGGGACTTTTTTATTTGTTTCAATGTGGTTACAAAAAGTGTTAGTGCAAAAACATCAAATCTGCCTTCATTGAAGTAAAAAAATTGTTTTTATAACCATAACCCCCTTTTTTTATCACCTTTTCTTCCATTTAGTTAATAATTTGTAATTTAATCTTCAAAAAAGAGGGGGTGTTAATAAAATAATAATACTTTTTTGACACTACCTACCCCAAAAGATATACTTTTGTCCCCCGAAAATGAAAAAGCAAATAGCGAACAGGCAATAGTGAATAGAAAACAAAGAGTTCAAAATAAACAACAACCACTATTCGCTATTGCCTGTTTCCTATTCGCTAACTAATAACTAAAAACTAAAAACCATGGCTTTCCACAGATTTAAAGCATTAGAAACAGTACTTTCGAGAGTACCGGTAGAAGTTACGATGCCAAGTAACAAAGTATCCGAATTTTTTGGCGAAAATGTGTTTGGCATAGATGCTATGCGCGAGTATTTATCGGACGAAGCGTTCGGCAGTGTGATGGCTGCCATGGAACAAGGTACACAGATAGAACGCAAAATGGCTGACCAGGTGGCAGCAAGTATGAAAATATGGGCAAACTCGAAAGGGGCTACTCATTATACTCACTGGTTTCAGCCACTAACAGGGGCAACTGCCGAAAAGCATGATGCTTTTTTTGAACCTACAGAAGGCGGCAGAGCTATTGAGCGTTTTGGAGGTAGCCAGTTGGTGCAGCAGGAACCCGATGCTTCCAGTTTCCCAAACGGGGGCATTCGTAATACCTTTGAAGCAAGAGGATATACCGGCTGGGACCCTACTTCTCCTGCTTTCGTAATGGGGAAAACATTGTGTATCCCTACCATCTTTGTTTCTTACACTGGTGAAGCACTGGATTTTAAAACTCCTTTATTAAAAGCATTGAATGTGTTAGACAAAGCCGCTGTGGATGTTTGCCAGTATTTCGATAAAAACGTTACGAAAGTAATTGCCACCCTGGGCTGGGAGCAGGAATATTTTTTGGTGGATGAAGCATTATTTAACGCCCGCCCTGATTTGGCAATGACCGGGCGCGCTTTGTTCGGACATGCCCCCTCCAAAGGGCAACAGCTGGACGACCATTATTTTGGTTCGATACCCGACAGGGCTACTCATTTTATGCGCGATTTTGAAGTGGAATCTTTAAAGTTAGGCATTCCTGTAAAAACTCGTCACAATGAAGTGGCTCCTAACCAGTTTGAATGTGCGCCTGTGTTTGAGGAGTGCAACCTGGCTGTGGACCACAACCAGTTATTGATGGATGTGATGGAAAAAGTTGCCCGCAGGCATAACTTCCGTGTGTTGCTTCACGAAAAACCTTTTGCAGGAGTGAACGGAAGCGGCAAGCACAACAACTGGAGCATGAGTACCAACACCGGCAAAAATTTATTGAGTCCCGGAAAAACTCCTAAAACCAATTTGCAGTTTCTTACTTTCTTTATCAATACCGTAAAAGCGGTTCACGATAACGCTGATTTGTTGCGTGCTTCCATCGCGTCAGCAAATAACGATCATCGTTTGGGAGCCAACGAAGCTCCTCCGGCTATTATGTCTGTTTTTTTGGGAACTCAACTTTCTAAAGTGCTGGATGAATTGGAAACTAAAGTAAAAACTGGCAAAATGAGTCCTGACGAAAAAACAGCATTGAAGCTGGGTGTGGGTAAAATTCCTGATATTCTTTTAGACAATACGGATAGAAACCGTACTTCTCCATTTGCATTTACAGGAAATAAATTTGAATTCCGTGCTGTGGGTTCTTCGGCTAACTGTGCCGGACCAATGACTGTGCTGAATGCAATTATGGCTGACCAGTTGGTAAAGTTTAAACGCGATGTGGATGATTTGATTAAAAAGAATGTGGAAAAAGACGAAGCTATTTTCCAGGTGTTGAGAAAATGTATTATTGATTCTAAAAAAATTCGATTTGAAGGAAATGGCTATGGTGAGGAATGGGTGAAAGAAGCTGCAAAGCGCGGACTGTCGAATATTAAAACCACCCCGGAGGCTTTGGAGGCTTTTGTTTCTACTCAATCTTTAAATATTTTTGTTCGCAACCATATAATGAACGACAGGGAACAACATGCACGTTATGATATTTATTTGGAAACTTATACCAAGAAAATCCAGATTGAATCGCGCGTGATGGCTGATTTGGCTTTGAACCACATTATTCCGACAGCTATTAAATATCAAAGCACGTTGATTGATAACGTGAAAGGGTTGAAAGAAATAATGAGCCCGGCTGATTTTAAAAAGAATGCAAACATACAACTGGAAATGATTACTGAAATTTCAGACCACATCAATATTATTAAAACCAAGGTGGACGCGATGACGGAAGCCAGGAGAAAAGCTAACCAAATTGCCGATGTAAAAAAACAAGCGGTTGATTATTGCGAAAAAGTGAAATCTTATTTTGACACTATTCGTTACCATGTGGATAAGCTGGAATTGATTATAGATGACGAAGCCTGGCCTCTGCCTAAATACAGGGAGTTGCTGTTTACGAAGTAGTGAATAGTTCATTGGTTTATTAGTTCATTAGTTCATTAGTAAAAGAGGGATAACGAAAGTTGCCCTCTTTTTTTTTATATTTTGCAGAAATCGAAAATAATCATACATTTGCCGAACAAAAGTTCACAAAAAATGCAAACAGAAAACCACTCATTTAGTGCAATGCCTCTGAAAGGCAGTGTTTGTAAACACACTCACCGCCTAAGTTTTAAAAATAAAATTTATTCCCATATACTAAAGTCCGGCAACGAAAAGATTCGAAGCCGGATTTTTAGTTTTAATGGAAAATCTTCAATTGCAGATAGAACAACTACAACAGCAGATACCGCATCTTTAATTGCAGATACCACATCTTTAATTGCAGATAGAAAATCTACAACGGCAGATTTTTTATCTATAACTGTTTTTTTTAAAAAAACAGTTTTCCGAATTAAGGTATTAGTTCAATTAGTTAACTATAAAAGTATATATATCAATAATTTATGAAAATTTTGAATTTTGTCCGTAAAATCAAACACTCCGGTTTTGCAAAGGGCAAATTAAAAAAAGAAAGGAGTGAAAAAATAACTTAATACCCAAAAAGAAATGAAAAAAAATCAAATTACATTCGACATGATTTATGATGTCGTAACAAAAAAATGCAAAAGCAAGAAAGTCCTGAAAAAAAACCAGCCCATTATTATAATGGTAATTTTTCACACTTTTCCTGACGTGCTTTCCGATTTAAACAATTATTTTTTAACCGCCAAAACGTATGTTAACACCACCTCTCACCTGGCGGTGGCTGCGGCAAAGCTGGCTATTTTAAACCCATTGGTTACCGGCAGTGCCGAGGCGTGGGATGTAATTTACCCGGCTTCGGTGGGCGATAATTCCACCCACAACAACCGCACAAAGCGTAACATTTTGATTGGAAAAATTGAACATTGTTTGCTCGATATTTATGATAATATCCCGGCAGATTTGTGGACAGTGGACGACAGGAGCGCCCTGCGCAGACCGCTGAAAGCAGTTACTCACACACACAGCACTGTGTATCCAAATGCACCAACCATTGAAGTAAATAATATTCAGCATTTGGGAATAACTTTGAAAATGGTGAATCCGGCTACACCTGGCTCACAGCAGGTTCCGGCAAAACAGCACATGCACCTGGAAACTTGTATAGGTGCTGCCGGTTTGGCTGATGCCGATATTCCATGGGCAGGAGGCGAAGAGGTTACTCATTTTTTGCATTCCATTCATTTTTCGGAAGTGCAGGTAGGCAAAACCGCTTATTTTCGGGTTTGTTACGAAAGCACCCGCAAGGAACGCAGTGTATATAGCGCGATTTGCAAAGCAGTGATTGCTTAAAATAAATTTTGATGATTAAAAAAAACAATCCTGCTTTAAAAAAGGCGGGATTGTTTTTTTTTGAAAATGAAAAAAAAAGGAAAAAAGCAGAACTCCTTTTAAAATAAAAGAGTAAGCGCCCACAAAGCAGTGCGGGGTAGTATAAGACAGGCGGGGAAAAAACATACACCTGGTAAGGTACGCCCCAGAAAAAAAAGTATTTGTAATTAATTAATGTTTAATTTTAAAAACTATAAACAATGAAAAAGTTAATTTTAGTTGTAATGGGAGTAATGTTATTATTCGCATTTACGTTAGGCAATATTTCAACAATTTCAGCAGGCAATAATGATCATAATGCTAAAAATGTGAAAGAGTCAGAAAAGAAAATCCCAGTTAATGGAACTGCAACATCAAAAGATGGGTGTACATTTCATGCTGTAGGCGATTATAGTGTTTGGTCTGGTACTTTTACAGGCACGGTTACCTGCGGAGGGCCAAATCCTCCTTGCAAATCTTCGGGTACTACGTATTCATTTGCTTTAGGTGTAAATCCCGATACCGGTGAACTTTCACTTCTTAATGGCGATCATGGTGGTTGGAATGAAATTTCATCTGATGCTGATTTAGTACGTCAAATATCTGACATAATAAGGGGAAAGTAAATTAAAAATAATTAAACAGGCGTTATGGAAATAACGCCTGTTTTTAAAAACATGAAACATGAGAAAAACAATCTTTTATTTAGTCATTCTGATTTGTAATACTGCCATTGGGCAAACTTATTATTCTGAATATAAATTGACCGTTGTGGATGATAAAAATCTGAGCGAGAAAATAAAAACTAAAGATAAGGAGGCAAAAGAACTAATGGAACAAATGTTTCCAAAACCTATATCAGCCACCTTTTCATTAAAAGTAATTTCGAACGAAAGATATGCTTATTTAAAGGTGACATTAGACAGCGCAGGTATGCCGAACCTCTCCGTCTCCGGTGATGTGCTATTTGTTGATTATACTAAAAATCTCTGTTACGATATGAAAACAAAATCTTATTTTTATTCTAAGCCCAACAAAATAAAAAGTGCCCCTATAATTGTAAATGCCAATTTATTTAAGGAGGTGTTCATAGACGTGAAAGATACTATCATTGTTACATTCGACAAAATGATGCCGAAATTTATGACCAATCAATACATGTTTACAAACAATACGTGCGGTATAACAAAAATTCAGACAGGAAGAACCTTATTGACATTAGTAAAATTTCAGGAGCAAAAATTCGACCTTGATAAGGTGGCCGAAATATTTGAAAATAGTTGTGATAAAAAAACAAAAGATATCAATACTTTGTTTTTAAGGTAGCCGTAGCAGCGTCCCTTGCTGGTGTTCAAAGTCTAAAATAGTCCCCCCGTTGGGCGTAGTTGTGCCGTGAATCATTTATCAAGATGACAAAGATAAGTGAATGTTGTATAAAAGATGATAGCAGGTCTATCATAAGCAATGTGCAAGCATAGCTTATAAACCACCTCTCGGTGCTTTTTGAGTAA
>JANYDQ010000032.1 GCA_025363555.1 Bacteroidota bacterium
GCGAGCTTTTCGCGAAGCAATCTTTTCATTTGTTGAGATTGCTTCGCGAAAAGCTCGCAATGACGTGTGCTTCTTAAGGAAAGAATATTGAATTATGAAAGAGGTCTATTTACTAATGAACTAACCTACTCCTGCTTAAAATAACTTAAAGCAGATAAATCTACAAGATGAACATCTTTGTAATAAAAATTAAGTATTTGTTTGTAAGAATAACCGAGCAAAGCCTGGCGCATGGCGCCTTCCTGGCAAAGCCCTACTCCATGCCCATATCCCCGCCCGTTAAACCTGACCGAATCGCCAACCTGTTCGATAGAAAAATAGGTGGAGCGCAACTTAAAATCGGCACGAATAATTTTGAGGGGAATTTTCAGGTTTCTATCCATGAAATAGGTGGTACGTCCGTTTAATTGAGAAAAGGAAGTTGCACCGGTAAAAGCGGAACTATCGTTCATTGGTAGTTTATGTTTGAGCTGAAGGTAAGCCTTCCAGTCTTCAAGCGGAATGGTTCGTTGCCAAACAGCATTAAAACTATGGATACAAAAGGTGTCTTTTACCGATTTTAAATAGGAAGTTGAAATAGACCACACATCCTGGGAATTGCAGGTTACCCCTCCGCAATTGGAATGAAAAGCAGAGGTAATCAAATTCAAATCATTATCCACTATTACCAATCCCCGGGTTTCCAAAACACCTTTCACTATATTGGCTTCGGTGGCTTTGTTTAAATATGCCTGGCAATGAACATCGTCACACAACTGAAATCCCTCCGCTTCATGACGATTGAGATGAGATAGCAAAAACGTACGGCATAATATTGCCTGCAACTTATAATATTCTAAGCTTATATTTTTTCCTGCTTCCGACTGAACAACTCCTTCAATATAATTTTCGAGGTTTACTTTGTTTATTAATAAGAATTGTGCTTTATCAGGAGTTAAAGCCACTTCCAGGTTACCATCGTAAGTTCGAACACGGCTTAGCGGAACCACCGATTTTATTTTAAACTCACCCGAACTTTCTTTTGAATAAAATTTAAGAGAAGCAAATTTGCCTATGGTCCGTTCAAATGTTTTTAAGAGAATAGAATCTTTTTCAATGTTCATTTGAAAAATCCCTGTAGGGTCGTAATCTTTTAATAATTCACCATCGCCATACACTATATAATCGCCTAATGAAGGAGAGAAAGCAAAAGTGGTGATTACTTTGGTAGTAAGAATTCGAATGTTAACGATAGTAAGATTTTCGGGCTTTACGGAAGATGTAAATGAAGTAAAAAATAAAAACAATACTATTAATAAAGGATTTCTCATTGCTATTAAGACCTCACCCCCTACCCCTCTCCTTGTTGAAAAGAGAGCCTGAGTGTAAAGTATATTATTTGTTTTGCTTAGACCTCACCCCTACCCCTCTCCTTGAAAAAAGGAGAGCCGGAATGTAAAGTATGTTATTTGTTTTGCTTAGACCTCACCCCTACCCCTCTCCTTGAAAAAAGGACAGTAAGAGTATAAAGTATGTTATTTGTTTTGTTTAGACCTCACCCCCTACCCCTCTCCTTGATGAAAGGAGAGCCGGGAATGTAAAGTATATTATTTGTTTTGCTTAGACCTCACCCCTACCCCTCTCCTTGAAAAAAGGAGAGAGGAGCCGGAGTGTGAAGTACTATATTTATTTATTTTGTTTTAAATATTTAATCATTAATTCTGCTGTTTTTTTTGATGCTCCTGCACCGCCCAGTTTTGCCCTTAATTCAATGTAATCAGTTAACATACTATTGCGAGCAAAAGGACTTAATAATTTATCTAATTCTATTTTGAGATTGACTTCATTCAATTCGTTTTGAATTAATTCTTTTACAATTTCTTTATCCATAATTAAATTTACAAGGGAGATGTATTTTACTTTCACTAATTGTTTAGCAATAGCAAAGGATATTGCACCCCCTTTGTAACAAACCACTTCAGGCACATTGAACAAAGCCGTTTCTAAAGTGGCAGTACCAGATGTTACCAAAGCCGCTTCCGCTTTTTGAAGTAATTGATATGTTTCATTAAAAACAATCTTTACATCCGCATCAGCAATAAATGTTTGATAATATTCTTTACTTTGTGATGGTGCGCCAGCAATTACGAATTGGTAATCTGAATAATGCTTTTTCATAGAAAGCATTAAGGGAAGCATGGTTGCAATTTCCTGTTTGCGGCTGCCGGGAAGTAATGCAATGATTGGTTTGTGAGAAGAAACTGATAATGTAGCAGACTGATTGGAATAACTTGCAACCGCATCCAGCAAAGGGTGTCCAACAAAATCAACATCGAAATCAAAACGTTTGTAAAACTCTTTTTCGAAAGGAAGTATAACAAACATTTTGTTAACAACGCGTTTTATTTTATGAACCCGTGATTGTTTCCAAGCCCATATTTGTGGAGAAATATAATAGAACACTTTTATTCCGTTAGCTTTTGCAAATTCAGCAATACGCATATTAAACCCCGGATAATCTACTAAAATCAATACATCAGGTTTGTGTTCAATAATATCCTTTTTACAAGTATCAATATTCTTCAATATGGTTCGGAGGTTCATCAATACTTCTGTAAACCCCATAAAAGCAAGTTCCCGGTAATGCTTTACCAAATCTGCTCCCTGAGCTTGCATCAAATCACCTCCCCAGCAACGGAAATGCGCTGTGGTATCCAGCAGTTTCAACTCCTTCATTAAATTGGATGCGTGTAAATCGCCCGATGCTTCTCCGGCAATGATATAATAATTCATTTATAGTATATGAAGATAATCGGTAAAAAAACTAAGATAGGCTATTATTCCGGCCCAAAGAAAAGTGCCAATTAAAACACCCTTTGTGGCTTTATACATTTCTTTATTCAACGTTAAATAAAACGGTGCAAGATTAGCAACCATGCAAATACTCACATTTATTCTTTTTAAATTATGTTCGTTAACAAAGAGGTAATAAACAAAAAAAGCAATTGGAGGAACTATGATTCCATACAAGATTCCCAACCAAACTTTATCAAAATCAAATTCTTTCATTTATCGAATTACGAATAAATACAAATTTATAAATTGTTATCAAATTGAAAGTTGTTATAGTTTCCACCTGTTTTCAATTTCCTTAATTGCCTTATGAGCTGTCATATCATACTGAGTGGGTACAACAGAAACAAAATTATTTTCAATTGCCCACACATCCGTATCTTTTTTTCCTTTGTCATAATTTTCGAACTTACCGGTAAGCCAGTAATAAGGTTTGCCACTGGGGTCATGACGTTCGTCCAGTTCTTCAACCCAATTAGCACGTGCCTGCCGGCAAATTTTAATTCCTTCTATTAAATTATATTTTAATTTCGGGATATTTACATTCAAACACACATCTTTTGGCAAAGCGTTTTTTAAAACATTTTCGGCAATTGTTTTAATTATTTTTTTTGCAGGAGCAAAATCAGCATCTATGGAATAATCGCAAAGCGAAAAGCCAATGGACGGAATACCTTCTATAGCACCTTCCACAGCAGCCGACATAGTACCTGAATAGATTACATTAATAGAAGTATTGCTCCCGTGATTAACACCTGAAACACATAAATCCGGTTTGCGTTTCAATATTTTATTGATTGCAAACTTTACACAATCTACCGGTGTTCCCGAGCAGCTATATTCCTCTTTGATTCCATGTGTTTGGGTTTTATGAAGACGAAGAGTTGAATTAATTGTAATAGCATGTCCCATGCCCGATTGAGGTCTATCGGGTGCTACCACCACCACCTCTCCTAAAGTTTTCATTACTTCTACCAAAGCTATTATTCCCGGAGCAGTAATTCCGTCATCGTTTGTTACAAGTATAAGGGGCTTTTGTTTTTTCATTTCGTAAAAATACTGCTTATTGATACAAGGAAGCAAAGAGAATGAAAAATACATTCACAATTAATTGTTGATAACAGCTATTATAAATAAATAAGGCATTAGAACCGGTTTAATTTGTAATTTTGGCTCCCTTAATACAAGAAGCACTAATGAAAAGTTTTAATATTCCGGAATTCTATAAAAGTCCGATCATTTCAAAAATAAAACAAATAAGGAAACTTAACGACCCCCGAAAAACAGATTTCAGTCCTTCTTTACTTGATTTTGGCTCCGTTCGTTTTTTTATTTCCCGTCATTTCGGTTTTTGTTATGGAGTTGAAAATGCCATTGAAATCTCTTATAAAGCTATTGAAGAAAATCCGAACAAACGTATTTTTTTGTTAAGTCAAATGATCCACAACCCTGATGTAAATAATGATTTACTAAACCGGGGCGTTCGTTTTTTGATGGATACATCAGGAAAACAGATTATATCATTTTCAGAATTAACTAAAGAAGATATTGTAATCATACCGGCTTTTGGTAC
>JANYDQ010000278.1 GCA_025363555.1 Bacteroidota bacterium
AGGATTCTTCACTTTGTTCAGAATGACAGGGCTTCTTGTGGGCACGAGAGGGAGCGATGTTGGCTACTTCGCAGCCAACACCGCTCCCTAAATAAACTTAATTTGTCATTCTGAACGAAGTGAAGAATCTAAAATTTGTATAGTGGTTTACTATACGATAGTAAGTTTGTTGCACCGTTTTTACCAATTTCCTTTGAACTTTTTATTTCAAAACCCACTATAATAGCTTTATAACGATGGCAATTTTTATAAAAAAAGGCTTATTGGATAACAAAGCAAGAGTTAAGGATAACAAAGCAAGAGTTACGGATAACAAAGCAAGAGTTACGGGTAACAAAGCAAGAGTTACGGATAACAAAGCAAGAGTTACGGGTAACAAAGCAAGAGTTACGGATAACAAAGCAAGACTTACGGATAACAAAGCAGGACTTACGGTTACCAAAGCAAGACTTATGGATATACAAGCAAATGATACATTTGAACAACAAAAAGTGTATTTTTTTTTGTTTTTCTTATCGACATTATAATAGATATTATATAGATTAAGGATGATTTCATTAAGACCTCACCCCTGCTCACAGCGCGTCACCCCTCGCCTTACTTCAAGGAGAAGGGCTAGTGCAAAAAAAGCTCTTATGTACTGACAGTTACGTTATTTCGATAGCTGTAAATGTCGTTTCCTAAGAAACCCGCCACGTTTCTATGGAAACACGTCATGGTTCTTAGGAAACGCGTCACGGTTCTTAGGTAACACGTCACGGTCCTATGGGAAACACGACACAGTTCTTAGGAAACGAAACAAATTCTATTTGAAACGAAATTATAAGCATTGGGCATTTTATAAAAAGCAAAAGAAATGCACTTAAAAGACATCAGCACAAATTAAATTAATGGAAGAGTTAACCCCACAAAAAAGACAAAAAGGAAATAAACCCCATTTCTTTCATCGCTTTTCATTAACTTTTATTAACATTTGTTTGGCAAATCCAATCTTTCTGCTTATTATTGCCATCTGAAATCCTGATGTATCCCGTAATCTATCTTATTTCGGGGTACAAAAGATAAAAGGCGTTGGCATTAGGTTGTACTAATCAGCTGCACATTTTATTAATAAAATCAATGCTTTCAGAGCTGTTGTTCTTCTCTGTGAAATTATATTTTTTAACAATTATTTAGAGTGCCATTTTAAAAGTTGCGAAACGCAAATACAACTAAAAGCAAAAAAACCAACTGGTTGAATAGAACTATCAATAATCCATGTTTATCTATATCACTGTTATTTATGTCTTATTCATGCAACCTTTTGCAGCCAAACTGCATCTTCTATATATAAAAGAACAATAAAATGCAATCAATTTCTATACATACCCAATCAGCCAACCTCTCCGAAGAGCAATTTTTTATGCTTTGTTCGGAAAACAGAGAGTTGCGTATCGAAAGAGATAAAGATAAAAACATAATTATAATGGCACCAACATTTTCTGAAACAGGAAAACATAATTTCGCAATTGCTTTAAAGTTGGGGCTTTGGAATGAAAAACAAAAATCAGGATATTGTTTTGATTCGAGTGCAGGATTTACTCTGCCAAATGGTGCAATGCGTGCTCCCGATGTTTCCTGGATTAAGAAAGAAAAATGGGATGGTTTATCTAAAGAAAACAAAGACCGCTTTGCTCATATCTGTCCCGATTTTATTATTGAAGTGCGTTCAAAAACAGATAATTTAAAGCAGTTAAAAGAAAAAATGGAAGAATGGATAACCAATGGTTGCCAGCTTGCCTGGCTTATTGATATTGAAAATAGAATTACTTATATATATAAACCAACAGGTGAAGTAACAGAGCAATTGTTCGACACTGGATTAGCTGGTGAAAACGTTTTGCCGGAGTTTGAATTAAGGTTAGATGAAATTATTACTTTGTAACCCGAAAACAAACTAAAGCGTATAAGATAAAGTGAAAGAGTGAAATTATAAGGACACGCATTAGCTAAACTTTAAATATATGGACTATACGGAGAGCAAATTATAGAAAAATGCGAAAGCCCAGTTTATGAATTTTATGATACAATAGAAGAATCGAATATAAAAATAATTGAAGTACAAACAATTCTTTTTATAGTAGTAATTAACATAATAACAGAAACAATAATAACAGTTTATAGAACGGACGAAATAACCATAACCAATCGACAAAAAAGTTACAGATGGATTTAAAACTCGACATAGGAACGCTGAAAAAGCGTGTAGATAGTGTAACAGGCAGTATTCTTTTTTATAAAGATGAGATAAAAGGATTGCCTGAAAAGGTGTTTCAAGGGGATGGTTTTACCGTTGAAATGAAAAACGATGAAGTGTATCTGATAGATATATACAATGCTGAAAAGGTGCTTGACATTCTTTTTAAAACCATAAAAACAAATGCAGCTTAACAAAACCCAAATTGGTAAATTAGTACGTCATCCTGAGTTTATCGAAGGACGTAATTCGTAGTAAAACCTAAAAACAAAACAACAACAATAACAAATAACTAACCCTTAAACAAATCAATTATGAAAAATTTTACAAACTCAAAAAAGACAACTAACTCTGTAATGCGTTGGTTAATGTGTGCTGTGGTGTTGATAGGAATAACCGTGGGTAAAGCACAAAACGTGAGTACCTATACATTTACCCAACCGGCAGGTACATATCAGCAGGCTGGTTTAGGAGCAACACTTACCCCGTCCGGCACTTATGATGATGCAGGTTTTGCAGCTATAACACTACCGTTTTCCTTTACCTATCATGGAGTGGCTTATGGATTTATTTCACCCGGACCAAACGGTTATGCACAGTTGAATACAACTGCTGTGGCAGCCACATTAGGTTACAATGCCATTGGTGCAAATGCCAATGTATTGTCTCCATTTAACAGGGACTTATACGGTAATACGGCAAACGGTGGTGATTTCAGATGGAACGTGGTAGGTGGTACACCTAACAGAATTGTAACCTTGCAATGGACAAACTGGGGATTCTTCAGTACGGGGTTGAATGAAATTAGTTTTCAGATAAAACTATATGAAACAAGCAATAAAATACAATTCATCTATGGTACTGACCCAGGAACTACTTCAATAGCTGATTTACACGTTGGATTAACCGGTGCTACAACAACCGATTTTCAGACCAGAATTTGCACAGCAGCAAACTGGGCAGGTACAACCGCCGGTGTTATAGGATCTGTCTCCACTTTCAGTTCCACTATTAAACCGGCATCAGGTACAACTTTTACTTGGACTTCCGCTGGAACAGTGGCTGCAATGGTATTTACACAAACTTCAACAACCTATGTTCCTATTGAATATGGAACCGCAGCTACAAGTAATACAACTACAGGAACGTATGATGATGCAGGTTTTACTGCTGGCTTAATACCTTTTACATTTACCTATCATGGAGTTGGATATACTTACGCATCAGCTGGTCCTAATGGATACGTTCAGTTAAATACTACATCTGTTGCAGCAACATTAGGTTATACAGCTATTCAAACTAATGCCAATGTTCTTTCTCCTATTAATGCCGACTTATATGGAAATACTGCGAATGGAGGAGAATGTAGTTATATTACCGAAGGAACAACTCCTAACCGTACATTTGTTATTCAATGGTCTAACTGGGGAAATTTCAGTACAGGATTAAATGAGTTCTCTTTTCAGATACGATTACAGGAAACCACTAACACAATAACATACAGATATGGCCCGTCACCGGGAACGACTGCATGTACTTCAAATACCGGATTAACCGGTGCCACATCAGCAGACTTCCAGGGAAGAACAACTTCTACCAATTGGGCAGCAACAACAGCTGCCGGGACAACAGCTGCTTCAACATGTACAATAACTTCTACTATAAGACCAGTAAATGGTTTGACCTTTACTTGGACTCCACCCGCAGTTACTATCAGTTCTTTCTCACCGAGCAGCGGTTGTGCAAACAGTCAATCTATTACCATTAATGGTAGCGGTTTCACAGGAGCCACAGCAGTTTCAGTTGGAGGAACAGCAGTTTCTTCTTTTGTGGTTAATTCAAATATCTTAATTACTGCCACTGTCGGAAATGGTACAACAGGAAATGTGTCTGTTACAGCTCCTGCGGGAACGGCAAGTTTAGGAACATTTACAGTTAATGCTTCTCCGTTAATCACTGTTCAACCTTCTGCCCCTGCCCCAATATGTGGTGGTTCGGGAACAGTTACGGTTAGCGTTACCGCTACCGGTGCTACCACTTACCAGTGGCAAAAAGGCGGAGTTAAT
>JANYDQ010000179.1 GCA_025363555.1 Bacteroidota bacterium
CCAAAGGTTTGTAAAAACTTTTCAGTAGTCTTTAAAAACTTTCCAAAGGTTTGTAAAAACTTTTCAGTAGTCTTTAAAAACTTTCCAAAGGTTTGTAAAAACTTTTCATTATTCTTTAATAAATTTCGAAAATTCACTAAAGAATTTTCAAAAAACAAGGTATTTAATTATGTATTCCATGGTCTTAATTTAATTATGCATACTATGGTCTTGTTTTTTTAACAAACGGACTTATTAATGCATACTATGGTCTTGTTTTTTTAACAAACGGACTTATTAACGCTTACTATGGTCTTAATTATGCTTACTATGGTCTTGTTTTTTCTATACACAGCCTCATTTTTACCAAAAACCACTTTTTCCCCTATTACCCCTAAAATAACGAGACACTGTCAACCTTCAAATTTTTTTATTTTTTCTTCCCTATATTAACAAATTAAGTTTAGTTTTGTTCCATCACTCATATTTAAATCAACATTATTATGAAACCAACACACACATACCTCGCCCTTTTTTTTCTCCTCCTTTCCCTGTCCTCACCCGCCATACTCAACCCCACAACCTGGAACATCCAGTCCCAGGATCAAAAAGCATTTATTCAAAACAAAGGTCAGTTTCAAATAAACGGAAAAACCGAAAACACTTCAAAAGTATTATTTGCTGTGGACAACGGTCCCATAAAAATCTATTTTACCGCCAAAGGAGTTACTTATAGTTTTTTGAAAAAATGGAAAGAAAGAGATAAAGATAAAGAAAGGGAAGAAGTAAAAAAAGAAAAATCGTTTAAAGAAACAGAATCCGAAGAAAAGCGAATGGAGTTTGCAACCGATGTGGTGGATATGATGTGGGAAGGTGCAAATACAAACGCACAATTAATAGCTGAAGACATTACCCCTGATTACCAAAATTATTCTGTTCCGCAAAAAAACGGGCAACCTATAAACATCAATCATATTAACAGCTACCGGAAAATTATTTATAAAAATCTGTATCCCGATATAGATGTAGAATATACTTTTCATCCCCAATCGGGAATAAAGTATGCGCTAATACTTCATCCCGGTGCAGATGTGTCGAAAGTAAAAATGAGATACGATGACGGAGTAAAAATAAACGAGGAAGGCAATTTGCTTATCCATACAAAATTTGGAAACATCATTGACCATGCGCCCGTTACCTATTATTCAGGTGATAAATCGAATATTATTACCTCTAAGTTTATTAAAAAAGGAACAACCATTGGTTTTGATTTAGGAAATTATGATAACACAAAATCAATTGTTATTGACCCTTGGGTGCAAACCCCAACTTTGGCAGCATCAAACGGAGTATGGGAATGTGAGCATGATGGTGCCGGAAATGTGTACATCATTGGAGGAGACACCCCCATGAAACTCCTCAAATACAGCCCTGCCGGTATTTTGCAATGGACCTATATCACCCCCTGGGACACCTCAACACAGGACTGGCTCGGAACCCTTGCCACCGATTTGGCAGGCAACTCATATATTACCAATGGCTCAACAGCCGCCATGCAAAAAATTAATACAGCAGGAGCTACCGTTTGGAGCGTTACCGGCGGTCCCCTGGACGAATACTGGACCATCGCTTTCAATTGCGACCAGACAAAATTAATTGTCGGAGGCACAAGAATAGCCGGCTTTCCTCTTCCCATTGGCGATGGAATGATTTTCGACATCAATACTGCAAACGGAAGCGTCAGCGCCACCAAAGTAGTAGGATACGACCGAACAGGTTTCCTCGGCATCAATGATATAGAAGAAGTCCGCTCCATCACCTCTTCTTACAATGCTCGTTATTATTACCTTACTTTAGATTCCATCGGCTCCTTCGACCAGAATTTTTCTGCCTGTCCCGGTTCTTCCACCTTGTTTAATATAAATGACGGCTATCATTTCGGGTATAAAATGGAAAATTACCGTCCAAACAATGGCAACTCCGGTATATGCGCTATCAAAGCAAACAAGAATTTTCTTTACAGTCAAAACGGAGCCAATGTTCAAAAACGTTCACTGACTACAGGCGCAATTATAACCACAGTAGCTATTCCGGGCGGAGTATCCAATGCTGTGTTTGGAGGAACCAACCAAACCGCAAACAGCGGAATTGATATTGACAGTTGCGGAAATGTATATGTTGGTTCGAGCAATGCAGTAATAAAATACGATGCAAATTTGGTTCAGCTTTCTTCTTCACCTGTTCCTTTCAAAGTATATGATGTGGCAGTGAGCACAGCTGGAAACGTGATAGCTTGCGGAGCAACGGGAGATAATTCGGTGAATGCGCGAACAGGATATGTGCAGCAAATAAGCATGGCTTCCTGTGCTCCGCAAACATTAATTTGTTGCGATGCTAATATATGCAACATCCCAACCATGTGTGTAACGGCAAGCCCTGTTACCCTTTCAGCCATTACCCCCGGTGGAACATGGAGCGGTACAGGAATTACAAATACCGCTACAGGTGTGTTCAACCCTGCTGTGTCGGGTGTGGGAGTATTTACCATAACTTATACCTTAGCCTGTGGAACAGGGCAAATGCAAATAACAGTGAGTCCTTGCACAATAGTTACATTAAGTGCCTGCGCTGAATCGAACGGAAACATAACTGCTTCTAATGGTACTGCACCATACACATGGTATAATTCCACCACCACTACTTCCTGTGTTCCCGGTTTTGGCTTTTGCAGTGGTCCATTTACAGTTGCTGGTCCTCCTGTAACCACCTGGACAAGCTTTGCAACAGGCACAACAGTTACTCCTGCCGGAGCTTATCCATATTATGTTGTAGATGCTCTTGGAGATAGTTTACTGATAAGCAGTTTTGGTTCGCTTGCACCATGTACTGTTTGTC
The DNA here is from genome assembly GCA_025363555.1 of Bacteroidota bacterium. Taxonomy (GTDB): domain Bacteria; phylum Bacteroidota; class Bacteroidia; order 2-12-FULL-35-15; family 2-12-FULL-35-15; genus 2-12-FULL-35-15. The sequence continues at coordinate 2,875 of JANYDQ010000179.1, forward strand.
CTCCATTAACAATAACTCCATCAGCACAAGTAAATGTAAATTGTTTCGGGCAATCAACAGGAAGTTTTAATGCTTCCACTTCGGCTGGTGCTGGTCCTTACAACTATGTATTGATGAATGGAGGAACTACAGTTTCTGCTTTTAATAACATAGCCGGAACACAAAGTTTCACTGCTCTCCCTGCTGGTATTTACACACTTAATGTTACTGATGCAAATGGTTGCCCCGGAACCACCACAATCACCATCACTCAACCATCGGCTACCACTGTTGCCAATGCCGGTCCCGACCAAACCGTATGCGGAACCACTGCTTCATTAGCTGGAAACACTGCTGCTGTCGGCACCGGAACTTGGACGTTAATAAGCGGTGCAGGTATCATCACCACTCCTTCATCACCCACTTCTGGCATAACAGGATTAGGTTCTGGAGCCAATGTTTTTCAATGGACAATTGCAAATGCTCCCTGCCCGAGCTCCACCAGCCAGGTAACCATCACAGGGGTCGCAGTTCCCACTACATCTTCCGCCGGACCCAACCAGTCCGTATGCAGCTCAACAGCAACCTTTGCAGCCAACTCTCCTGTGTCGGGTACCGCCACATGGTCTTTGGTCAGTGGCTCCGGAACCATCACCAATGCATCTTCACCAACCTCCTCTGTTACAGGTTTAGGGTTAGGAGCCAATGTATTTCAATGGACCATTGATAATCCTCCCTGCACTTCGTCCATCAGCCAGGTAACAATTACCAACACCAGCGGGGCAAGCACCTCCGTTGCTGGTACTAATCAAACAGTTTGCGGAACAACAGCTACATTAGCCGGAAATGTGCCCTCCGTTGGCACCGGAATCTGGACATTAATAAGCGGAACCGGAACATTAACCAATCCTTCTTCTGCCACATCTGGTATCACCGGTTTAGGTGCTGGCGCAAATGTTTTTCAATGGACAATCACTAACTTACCCTGCCCCGCATCCTTCAGCCAGGTAACCATAACGGCAGCAGCCACACCTACAACCTCCTTTGCCGGACCCAACCAAAGTGGTTGCAGTTCTGCCATTACCCTTGCAGGAAACATCCCATCAGCAGGTACCGGAACATGGACCTTAATTAGCGGTAGCGGAAGCATTACTGCTCCAACTTCTCCCTCTTCTGCCGTTTTCGGCTTAGGTGTTGGTGCCAATGTCTTTCAATGGACTATTTCTAATGCTCCCTGCCCTTCCTCTTCCAGCCAGGTAACAATAACCAATACAGGTGGTCCTTCTGTCAATATCACAAGTCAAACCAATGTAATATGTTTTGGCGGCAACACCGGCAGCGCTACCGCCAACACTTCGGGTGGCGCCTCGCCTTACGATTATGTTTGGGCAGGTTCAGCAGGAACGCTTCAAACAGCAAATAGCATTACCATTCCAAATACATTAAGTAATCTGACTGCCGGAACATATACCGTTACTGTTACTGATAATAATGGTTGTGTTTCCAGTGTTGTATTTACCATTACGCAGCCTGCATCTGCTTTAACCGTTTCGCTTATAACATCAACTAATGCAAGTTGCGGAAATAGTAACGGAAGCGCAACTGTTTCTGCCAGTGGCGGAACAATAGGAACTGGTTATACCTATAGCTGGGCACCAAGTGGCGGAACTAATGCTTCCGCCTCCGGACTGGCTGCAAATACGTATACAGTAACCGCTACTGATGGAAACGGATGTATCGCTACTTTTCTTGTTGTTATTGCCAATTCAACAGGACCAACCGTTTCCGTTTCATCCCAAATTAATGTAAACTGCAATGGAGGTAGTACGGGAAGTGCAACTGCGACAGCATCAGGAATGGGAGTATTAACCTACTCATGGTCCGGTGGAGGGGGAACGAATGCAACCGCAACTAATCTATCTGCCGGAACATATACTGTAACAGTTACAGATGGTTCAGGATGCACCAATACAGCAACGGTAACAATTACACAGGGAACTGCAATTGTAGTTACCACCACCACCACTCCTTCCAATTGTGCAACAAACACAGGAACAGCATCGGCAAGTGCAACGGGAGGAACGGGAAGTTTTACTTATTTATGGAGCCCCAGCCCCACAAGTGGAACCACTTCCGCAATCAATAACCTTGGCGCAGGTACTTATACTGTTACTGTTACCGATTCGTTAGGGTGTGCTCATACAAGTACTGTCACCGTAGTTTCTACCGGAGGACCAGCTGTTAACGCAGGAAATAATGTAACCATAACTGCAGGAAGCAGTACTCAATTAAACGGAACAGGCTCTGCTGGTGGCGTATTTAGCTGGTTACCCTCCTCCTCTTTAAGTTGTAGTAATTGTGCAAACCCAGTTGCCACACCCGCTCAAACAACAACTTATACTCTTACAGTTAGTCTCAATGGCTGCTCTGCTACCGATACCGTTACCGTATTCGTTGATATAAAGTGCGGGGAATTGTTTGTTCCCACCGCATTTTCTCCAAACGGTGACAATGAAAACGACATGCTAATGGTGTATGGTGACTGTATCTCTGATTTAGAATTTGCCATCTTCGACCGATGGGGAGAAAAAGTATTTGAAACTACCGACCAGTCATTCGGTTGGGATGGTGTCTTTAATGGTAAAAAAATGGATGCAGGTGTATTTGCTTATTATCTGAAAGCAATAGTGAAAGGTGTGGAGGTAAATAAACATGGTAATATTACATTGGTTAAATAATTCTGTATGAAAAACAATAAATCTACTTCTTTAAAAGCCTTTTATTTTAGTTTTATACTACTTATAAGTGCTACCGCTGTTGCCCAGGATTTTCATTTTTCCCAGTTCGATGAAACTCCTGTTCAGCTCAACCCCTCTAATACCGGTGTACATCACGAAATACAATTGATTGCAAATTATAAAGACCAGTGGCAAAGCATTTCCTCTCCTTTCAAAACTTTTGTTGTTTCTTTTGATACACGCTTATTAAGAAAAAAGAAAAATCATATTGGGTTTGGCTTTGACTTCCTTAACGATAAAGCCGGAGATGCAGCAGTATCTACCAACCAGTTTAATTTTTCTTTATCAGGCATCATCCCAGTATCCCGCAAAAGTTTATTCTCGGCTGGCTTGCAGGTTGGGTATGCCCAACATACCATCAATACCGGTTCTCTTACCTGGGGCAATCAATACAACACATCAGCAATGGCTTTCGATGCTTCCCGCACTTCGGGAGAATCGATAACTACTGGTAGTTTTGGTTATGTGGATTTGGGTGCAGGAATTAACTATAGTTACGGCACAGATGAAATGTATATTTCTGCCAACAATGCCCGCAAGGTAAACATTGGCTTTTCCGTATTCCATCCGCATCAGCCGGTCTATTCTTTTTACGGTGATGCTTCACAAAAATTATTTACCAAGTTTGTTTTTAATGGAAATGCAGCCATCGGTATAAAAAACACCAACCTTGTTTTGAAACCATCTTACATTATTTTTATTCAGGGACCGGCAAAAGAAATAACTCCCGGGATGATGTTTCAATATATTTTGCAGGATCCTTCTAAATATACCGGCAATAAAAAACCGGCTGCATTTGCTATTGGTGCTTATTATCGTTTGCAGGATGCGCTTATTCCGGTGGTGAAATTTGAATATGCTAATTATGAAATAGGGTTTAGCTATGATGTAAATCTTTCGCAATTAAAAACAGTAACCACCACCCGAGGCGGACTGGAGATTTCATTGCGCTTCGTTGCCCCAAGTGCATTCTCAAAACCCAGAACAGAAGCCAGATTTTAAATTTATGGTAAAGAAATTTCCTGCGTTAGTACAATTAATTTGTGTAGCCCTGTTATTAAGTTTTTTCTTTTCCTGTTCGTCTCCAAACGTAAAAAAAAACGAAAGCGTTAACACAGAGCAAGAATTACCCAAAGGAACACTGGTAACTGCACGGGAAAAGAAACCTTTATTATTACTTACTGACAGACCTCCGAATTTAGAAACACCTTTAAAATATTTCCTGAAGGACTTTACTCCGAATGATGTGTTTTTTGTTCGCTGGCATTTGTCCAATCTTCCAACACAAATAAATGCAGATACTTTTCAACTAAGGGTTTTCGGAAATGTAATTACAAAACTTGCTCTTTCGTTGTCCGATTTGAAAACAAAATTTAAGCCTTATACCGTAAACGCTTTATGCGAATGTGCAGGTAATTCTCGCAACAATTTCAATCCTCGCGTTCCGGGTGCGCAGTGGACAAACGGTGGAATGGGAAACGCAAAATGGACAGGAGTAAAATTAAAAGACATATTGGAAATGGCAAAAGCAAAATCGAACTCAAAATTTGTTTCTTTCAATGGTATGGATGCCCCTCCGTTACCTACTGTTCCTGACTTTGTAAAGTCGCTTGAATACAATCATTCGATGGATGGGGAAGTGATGATAGCTTATGAAATGAATGGAGAAGCCTTGCCGTTATTAAATGGTTATCCCCTGAAATTGGTTGTTCCCGGATGGTATGCAACCTATTGGGTGGGCATGCTGAATGAAATAAAAGTTTATCCTAATACCTTCAAAGGGTATTGGATGGACAAAGCATATTTAGTTCCGAAAGGTGTTAGAAACGGGAATGAAAAGCCGGATTCGCTTGCAAAAAATTTAGTGCCGATAAACAAATTAGATGTTCGTTCCATATTTGTTTCTCCTGAACCGGGAACCATTCTATCAACGGGATCAACTAACGAAATACAAGGTGTTGCTTTTGATGGCGGAGATGGAATAACAAAAGTGGAAATAAGCAAAGACAGTGGCAAAACATGGATACCGACAAAGCTTGATGCTTCACTTGGTGATTATTCGTGGAGAAGATGGAGATATGAATTTAAACCAACTGCGGCAGGTACGTATAAGTTCTTTGTAAAAGCCACCAATGCAAAAGAGGAAACGCAACCGTGGCATCAATGGAACAGAAGTGGTTTTATGAGAAATGAAATTGAATCGTTGGAAATAAAAGTGAAATAAATGAAAACGCCTTTTTTAAATATCATCATCATAATTTTCTTTTTTATTTCTTCCTGTACTACTAAAGAAGAAACAATAAAACTTCCCCCTCCTGCCGAAGCAGCTATTGACATCAGTAAAGTATCTGTTTCTCTGCCCGAATCAAAAGGAGTTGATTTGGTTACTGGCAACTGTGCTACCTGCCATTCGCTTCGCTACATAGAAATGCAACCGGACATGACGCATAAAGCATGGGATAAAATAGTGAAGAAGATGGTTAAAAATTATGGTGCGCCTATTTCTGACACCAATGTTGTTAATCAGATTATAGATTACTTAGCCACGGTTAAAGGAAAAAAATGAAGAACCAGTGTTGTGTTTTATTTGTAATTGTTTTTTTTGTTTCTTTTAGTAACAAATCCCTTTCCCAAAATTCAAATCCTGCTAATCGCTATATCGACATTAATTATTTCAGCAGAAAAAAAATTAAAGCCGATTCAAATATTATGTATGGTGTTGCAGCTAACTGGAAAGGCAAGCAGGACACACTCCGGGTCAATGTATTTTATGCTCGATTGAACAACGATTCGATAAAACAACGACCCTTCATTATGCTGTTGCACGGTGGCGGGTTTCATACCGAAGACGATTTCAGTCAGAAAAAACAATGGAATAAATTATGCCTGATGCTTGCCCAAAGGGGCTTTGTTACTGCCACCATAGACTATAGGGTGGGGTGGGATGATAAAGATAAAGAATGGAATCCGAAAGCCAAAATAAAATCTTCGTCCGTTTTTGCAACTTACCGCGCTTACCAGGATGCACGTGCCGCACTTCGATTTTTTGTACACCATGCCTCCTATTATGGGATTGACACCACTAACATTTTTATTGGCGGCAGAAGTGCAGGAGGAGATATTAGTCTGGTTACCGCTTTTTTATCACAGAAAAATATAGACTCCCTTGTTTCCCGGCTTATTCCTGAAAGTTGCCATCAGCTGTTCGGTAGCCTCGATTCGTCCACCAATACATTAACCGAACAATATAAAATAAGAGGAGTGCTCAATATGTGGGGACCTATTCCTGACACTGCTTTTATAAGTAAACAGGAAGCACTTGCCATGCCTATCCTCTTGTTTCATGGTACGGACGATCAATCGGTTCCTTACAAAAGGTTTGCTCCGCCCGTGTATCCATATACCAGGGATGGCTCGTTTAATATTGCGCTTCGGTACAAACACCTGGGCGGGTGTTACCAGTTAAATACTAAAAAGAAAGGCGGACATGGTGAAGATTTTTCGAATGAGTTCCTGGCAGAGCATATTTCTTCTTTTATCAAAAACGTGATAACTGATAATTGTAAGTCCGAAGAATTCGAAACTCCTGTTTCGTTACAATCAAAAATCATTGCCCTTACCTCTTCTTCCTGGTTTATCCCTGTTACCATCGCCCTGTTAATAGTTTTCATTTTATTTATACGAATACTAATTGTAAGAAGGCGGAAAAGAATTTTTGGTAAAAACACCAACAATGGCTAAATCATTAGTCATTATACGTAACCTCCAAAGGGGCAAAAGACCCTTCGGAGGACTTAAATTAAAAAATTATTGTTATGTGGTGGATGTATGCTTTATTATCGGCTTTCTTTGCGGCTCTTACCGCTATATTTGCAAAGATAGGAATCAAAAATGTGGATACCGATTTGGCAACCGCCATTCGCACCGTGGTGATATTAGTGCTTGCCTGGAGCATTGCCTTCATCAGGGGAGGCACCAGCACAATGGCTACTCTTACAAAACACAATATCCTGTTCCTGGTGCTTTCGGGAATTGCAACGGGCTTATCCTGGATATTTTATTTTAAAGCCTTGCAAACCGGCAAAGTATCGCAGGTGGCACCCATAGATAAACTTAGCGTGGCGTTTGCTATTATTTTCGCTATCGTTTTCCTGGGCGAATCGTTGCCTCTAAAAACTGCTATTGGTGCGGGGTGTATTATTGTTGGCAGTATCATTATTATACTTTGACCTTCGAAGGGCTCCTTTGCCCCCTTTGGAGGTTGTGCAGTAGTTAGAAACCTCCGAAGGGATTATTTCAGCAAACAATCCATTTTATTTCTTAATCCTTTGTATTTGGTGAGATACACTTTTATTTTTCCTACAAAAATTTCTGTTTCCACATATACCGGCATTTTGTTTTCATCATCGGTAACCCACACGGTCATTTTTTCTCCGCCTTTAAAAAGGGTGCCTGCTATTAGTTTTGCCCGAAATTTAATACATCTTACTTTGCCTAACGAATCGTTTTTAATGGTTTCTTTTCCCATGTACCTGATGTAGGTAGGAAACACTTCTTTGCCCAGCACAAAAGTAATGGGGATGGTATCGTTGGGTTTGTATTTCGAAAAATCGAGGCAACGGGCATAAAATATAGCGGTCATCACATCATTGGTACAAGGGGTAATCTTCACCGAATCCAGCTTTAGAGGCGCATCGTGTTTTCTGAAAGAAGAATAGACTTTGTCTTTATGAAAATTAAAAACATAATCATCCGTGTATACATTGCTGGCTTCCTGCACCTGGCGCGAAAACCGTAATGGTTTCAAATAAGAAGTATCGGCAACGGATTCGTAACGGTCTCTTACTCTATAAAAGCCATCGTATTTAGGATAGGTGGCACCCAACCCGGTAAAATGATACATGGTGCGGTTGTTTAGTTTTTCTGTTTCTACCGAAAAAACAGCTTCGCCAGCCAGCACCCAGATGGGACCCCAACTGTAACATATTTTGTAATTAAACTGTTCGCCTGCTTTGAATGTATGATTGGTGACGGTGCAACTGGTTTGGGCAAAAGCAAGAAAACTGCCGGTAGTATTGCCCAAGAATAACCCAACCAAGATGATGATGACTGCTTTCTTTTTCATTGGGATAAAAGTAGTAAATTACCTGATTGGTTGGTTTGTGGTGGCATGACGATTTTTTATTTGGTGGTTATTTTTTTTGTATGAAGGGAATTTGGGGCTTGAAAAGGGTAGTGAAAGCCTATTTAGTAATTGGATATGTTAAAATTTGTTAAAAGCATAAAAAAAACACTACTTTCGGAGCTATTGCAATCTGGGTGTGGGCTGTGGAGGGGGGGGTGGTGGAGGGTGAAAATAAGATGTAAGTCATGGTGAAGATAAAAGTAAGCATGGTGAACATCTAAGTACTCATGGTGAAGATGTAAGTACTCATGGTGAAGATAAAAGTAAGCGTGGTGAAGATAAAAGTAAGCGTGGTGAAGATGTAAGTACTCATGGTGAAGATGTAAGTACTCATGGTGAAGATAAAAGTAAGCGTGGTGAACATCTAAGTACTCATGGTGAAGAATGTAAGTAGTCCTCCCTCAAAAAGTAGTTTTCAAATTGGTTAATTGAAAAAACAGATTCATTAACTCAGGAAATAATTGAGCCAAGGAAACTTTCCCTTCTTTCCAAAGGTTCATCATTCGTTTAAAATTCATTGCTGATGCG
>JANYDQ010000228.1 GCA_025363555.1 Bacteroidota bacterium
AAAAAAGGATTAGGATAATATTATCCTAATCCTTTTTTTATTTCTAAGAATTCAATAAACTAAAAATGAATTTAGGAGGGATAGATTCGGTGCTCTCTATCAAGTAATACAAGGAAAAAAGATGAAAAGTTCCTAAATCCATGAACTCTTGCCTTTTGATTAACTCTCAACTCAAAAAAATCAATATCTTCACTGATTTGGTCTATTGCAGGAAACTTTGGTAATGCTTCTCTCTTATGAAATGTCATGCCAAATCCACTTTTAGAACCAGATTTTCCTCCACTTTTAAATACATCTGTCCAATTAGATTGAGATAATTTATCTATAAAGGAACTCAAATCTCTTAATTCTTCTTGTGTCCAAGATGAAAAACACTCAAATTTAGATTGGTAGTATTTTAAATTAATGTGAGGGTTGTCATTTCGTTTAGCATCAAATCCAAATATTTTACTTTCAATTGGAGAGAGAATACCAACACCAGGAGAAGATGCGGTAGCTGGAATTTTGACCTTTTTTTTATCACTCATTGACCTTTAGAAGCTCAGAATAAAAACTCATCATACTATCCTTTGTAATTATTTCGTTACATTTTTCTTCTGGGGCTCTACCGCCTCTGGCGTTTATCCATGGACTCTCTTGATGTGTTAAATCTTCAAGTGATTTGGCGCTTTTTTCACCATATACCCTTTTAACTTCCAATAATATTTCTTCAAATTCGTCAGTAATATTGTTTTCACAATCACAGGTAGGAAGTGCAGTATACCCATATTCTTTATATATTTCATAAATTCTTGGCAAAACAGGACCGTGAGCCCAAGCTTCGAAGTCATCTTCAAAAATAGGTTTGTTAAGAATAGCCAAAGACCATGCTTGAGCATAATACATTAATTTTTGCAATTTTAAGTGCGTAATTGAATCTCCCGCATCACGGTCAATATTGCACGTAAACCAATTGGCCACGTCTGTGGAATTATTTGTTTTTGAATCTGCCATCTAATAATATAAATATCTATAAAAATACAAAAATACATACAAAGTTACAAATATTTATTGAGATAAAAGTTTTATTTAAGTTTACTCCAAACACCTTTAGCCGATTTCTTTTGAAAATCGGCAAACAATCCTTCATAAAATCCATCACATTAAATTTTCATATTCAATATCCGTATTATAGAACATATAAGTCTTATCAATGAAGGCGCATGCCACATCAATAAAAATATATTGAAAATCCCGCAACCTGCCATTAAGCCTTAACCAAGGCAATTTCTTTTTGAAAAGCGTAACAACGCCTCGGAAGATGTTATTTGCCAGTGCTGCAGCAATAAGAAATACGGCATTTTCATTTAGGTTCATAAATGGAGGAAGTCTCCATCCAAAATCATTTTTCATGAAGGAGAACTTACGCTCTGCATTTCCTCTTTTGTTATATTCAAGAACAATTTCTTCGGAAGTCTTTTTGAAATCGTTTGTGATGAAGAATTTATATTCATAGCCGTCAATTTTTTTCCAGTTCGTATCATCATACGGCCTTCCCAATTCCTTTAGTACCTTTTTCTTTGCAAGGTTTTTTAATTTTTCTTTTACGACTTTTCTTCTTTCCCATTCTTCTATATTGATTTTCTTTAACGTTTCATCCATTGGAATTCTCACCGCAACAACCCTCCATGTTTTTGATACTCTCCTCTCAACTGGCAAATCAAACATTTTGTATGGTATGTCAGCAATCTCGCAATTCCAGCGAAAGTTGGCAGTTGCGATTTCTGTTTTTCTCCAAGAATTACATTCACCAAGCTTCTTCCTAAAGTCAAGCATGTTTATCTTATAAGGAAATCTTATATTAAATTTAATTCCTCTTCCATCCAACATCTCAAGAACTTCCTTGTTATATCCTGCAGCATCACTGATGACACGTCCAACTCTTATTTTTGATTCATCCAGCAGTCCCAAGCAATTTTGGAGACACTCAAGTATTTGAAAGCGAGAACCTGCATCTCCGTTTCTCATGCTAATAAATACGGGAAGGTCTCCTATTACACAGACCATTGGATTAAATCCTATTTTCGAATAATCAATTTTGCCTTGTTCATTAACTTTCCTGATGGCTCCTCTGCATTCGGTTGGAATAAAGGTGGCATCAATATCCATTGTATAAGAACGTCCTTCCACAAGAGCACCCATTCGTTTTGTTGCCTTAACGAGCATTCGATTCAGTTTGATATTGTCCGTGTATTCTGTAAAAACAATTTTACCCTCACGTTTTTTTGTAATACTCTTTGCTGTAATGGTTTCAGAACCCACTTGCTTCATTACTCTTCCAAGTGTATCATGGCTTGGCAATTTCAGACCAGGAATAATATTTAGTTTCTTCTTAAGTTTTGTAATGTGGTCCAATCTTGTTCCACCACAAAGCGCAGTCAATACCCAGGCAATGAATACGTCTTCGTATCCATACCTGGATTGCTCCTTTCTTTTGCCTAAGCAACCACGAATGACCTGCGGTATCCCGAACTCCTTTATCTTTTGCAGGATGGGCACAGCTCCTCCGTGTGGAGAAATTTTTGTATTTGACCTTTTGGCTTTCACTATTATCTGTTTTGTTTTTCTTCTTTTTTGTTTTCATTTATAGGTAATTTATATCAAAAAAAAGGGATTTGAATTTCACCAAATTAAGTTTTAAGAGTTACTTTTCCGTTTTATCAATTCAAATATATTTCTTGCAATATCTTCCCCCTTAGATTCCTCCGTCAGCTTCCTCCCCCCAAATTGGTCCACGTTCTGAAAGCCGTCAAGGTCAAATAGATGAGAGAACTCATCAAGGCCAAGGCTAAAGAAGTCGATGACCGATGCCACGGTTCCTTCTTCAGGGTCAGACTCTTCCCACAATGCTTCACCAAACTTCTTCGAATAATGCCATTCATCAAAACATTCAGGAAGTTCATCAAACACCCAAAAGTGATATCTCACTTCGTATGGAATTTGAATGTTCTCTTCAAGTGCAACCAAGGTCACGGTTTCAATAAGCCCATCCTCAGGGTGATTTTCGATTTTTGAAATGTGTGCAGCGAACTTCTCAAGTCGCTCCATGTAAATGCTGTTGTTTTTCATAATTTTTATTTTGTTTTAGTTATTATTTATTTAATTGTATTTGTAATGTACCAAGTGATTATGCAAGATGTTTTTCCACATAACATCGTCCACCTGCCGTGGATTTCTATTTTTAACTTTTCTCCAGTCAAACTCTTTCCAGGGTTTAAGCCTTCTTCCACCATCTTCTTCACAGTAATTCCCTTCTGTATTTAAGAAGTTAAAAAAGCACTCCCAGAGAAAGTTGTCAAATTTTACTGGTTCCAATTTTTCATATTTCTTCATATTTATTTTCATTTGCTTAATTTATTGAACCTTGCAAGGAAGCAAAAGCAGAAATCCCCATTCCCACTCTCGCTTCTTGGAATAGATTGTCTTGTTAGGTTACATCGCAATAAATTGAAATCATTTATTGCAGATTGCACTGTAACTTACAGAACAGAACCATCCCACGAACAGTGAAGTTCCTTGTTAGGTTTACAATAAATTAATTTATTAAATTGCTTGGGGAAGAGTTTCAAGCATTTTTATTTCGGGAATTGCCGTCCCAGCTATTCCTCTTATTGAACCGTAAAAGTTTACGGAATTTGATAATACTCTTTCAAGAACTTTTTCCCGTTCTTTCCAAAGTCTTTGCATTTTTAATTTTTCACTGTTATGTGAATCTTGTATGGATTTAAATCCCTCAAGGATGGATTCGAAGACATTTTTGAATTCTTCAGAAGTGAGATAATTATATAGCAGCTCCATCTTTGATTCCTTGCCATGTTGAATAATGGCAACTTGTTGAACCTTGAGAAGGGCATATCTTAAGACGAGAGACAATTCTTTTACATCATTGAAACTGCATATCCAAACGCCATCAATGATTCCATATTTCTGCATATCCTTTGGTAGTGCATTGGTAACAAGAACAAGAATGTCGACCTTGGCATTTAGATTGTCTTCTTTGAATTTCTGAATCCATTCGTTGCTCCAGGATTTTGTTCTCTTGGATTCATAATAAATCTTTCCGCATTCAGCACCATTCTGTGTCCGTACTGTTTGCAATACATCAGCAGCGTTTGCGCCTTTCTTTGATTGAGTTATTTCATCATATGGATGGAATTCTCTCAGCATTTCAATAATCTCAAGTTCCTGGATTTCTCCTTGCAACTGCATCGAGCCTTGTTCTGCTTTACGTTTTGCTTCATCCAATTTTGTTTTCAAATCCTCAATTACTTTTTCTCTTTCCTTAAGTTTCAGAAAATTTTCTTGTTGCGCTTGTTCTTTGATTGAAGAGCGAGCCTCTTCCAAACGTTGGGATAATTCTTTTTCTTTTTCAAGAATGATTCTTGTTTCCGCTTCTTCCATTTCTCGTCTCAGTGATTCGAGCTTCGCCTTGGTTTGATTTAACTCTTTTAGTTGTGAAGACTTTTTCATCAACTCTTGTTCAAGTTCCTCCAACTGAAGAGACTTTTCATCGTTAACTTCTCTGCGAATCTCTTCTTCCTTTAATTGAAGTTGTGATTTCACTTTTGAATTAACGATTTCCTCAATACCCTTTTTCTCATCTTCGAGTTGACGAGTCATTTCAAGGTATTCATTCCTTTTTTGATTTAGTTCTGTTTCTCTGTTTAGAAGTTCTTCTTCCAATTCTTTTTTAATAGATTGTTCAAATTGAGAAACAAGAAGTTCATCAACATTGATATTGCTCCCGCAATTGGGGCAATTCATTTTTAAATTCATCTTTTGAATTAGGCATTTAGTTTATAATCATTTTATAGGTGTGAGGTTTGCTGAACATCATCCGATTTAAAAGATTATCAAAAATATTTTCCTTCATAAAACTTCTATTAAACCTATATGTGTATTCATCAATATATGCT
>JANYDQ010000234.1 GCA_025363555.1 Bacteroidota bacterium
TTCAGACTTCGTATGAAGAAACCGTGAGAGGAAGTGATGTCTTTATTATTCAAAGCACCATACCGCCAACGGATAACTTGTTTGAACTGTTGCTGATGATAGATGCCGCTAAAAGGGCTTCGGCACACCAGATTATTGCAGTTTTGCCGTATTTTGGCTTTGCCCGTCAGGACAGAAAAGATCAGCCCAGAGTGGCAATAGGTGCAAAAATGGTCGCTAATCTTTTATCTGCCGCAGGCGCAACTCGTATTATTACTATGGATTTGCACGCTGACCAGATTCAGGGGTTCTTTGATTTCCCGGTTGACCATTTATATGCCTCTTCCATTTTTATACCTTACATTAAAAGTTTGAATTTGCAAAATTTAACAATGGCAGCACCTGATATGGGTGGAACAAAAAGAGCCAATGCTTATGCAAAATATTTAAAATCTGAAATAGTAATCTGTTACAAGCAACGAACAAAAGCCAACGTGGTGGATAGTATGACCGTGATTGGAGAAGTGGAGGGCAGAGACATTGTATTAGTAGACGACCTGATAGACACAGGCGGAACACTAACCAAAGCAGCAGACATGATGCTGGACAAAGGAGCAAAAAGTGTTAGAGCCGTATGCACTCACGCTGTGTTATCAGGGAAAGCGTATGAAAATATAGAGAACTCCAGGATCACAGAGTTGGTGGTAACAGATACCATACCTTTGGTTAAAGAAAGTAGTAAAATAAAAGTGGTAACGGTGGCCGGATTATTTGCAAAAGTATTGCACAGTGTGCATAATTACGAATCCATTGCTTCCAACTTTTTAATATCTTAACAATATAAATAACATTGCGCCAATAAATTAAAATTAACCGTTGGTTGTACAGCGCATCAACCAACAACAAATAAAACAAAAACAAAATGAAATCAGTATCTATTAGCGGTTCGCCAAGAGCGAACGTAGGGAAAACAGATGCAACTGCATTGAGAAATGCAAAGCGGGTACCATGTGTACTTTATGGTGGCAAAGAACAAGTTCACTTTTCAGTTCTTTCTGCCGATTTTAGGAATTTAATCTACACGCCACATGTGCACACAGTAGATTTGGATATTGCTGGAAATAAATACCATGCCATTGTTCAGGAAACTCAATTTCATGCCTTAAAAGACCATTTGGTGCATGTTGATTTTTTAGAAGTTGTGCCCGGAAAACCGGTAGTAATGGAATTGCCGGTAAGAACTTCAGGAACTTCTCCAGGAGTAAGAAACGGAGGAAAACTTTCAAAGAAATTAAAAACATTGAGAGCAAAGGGACTGGTTGAAAAAATGCCCGATGAAGTTACCGTAGCTATTGATAATATGGAAATAGGACATTCTATTAGAGTTGAAGACATCAAGTTAGACGGTATTACTTTTTTGAATGCGCCTAATATTACTGTCGTATCTGTTCAGGTTACCCGCGTATCTGTGGAAGACCCTGCAAAAGCAGCAACTACAGCAGCAGCAGCAGCACCCACAGCGGCAGCCAAAGCAGCACCCGCAGCAGCAGCCAAAGCAGCTCCGGCAGCAGCTAAAGCACCTGCAAAAAAATAATTTTTAGCGAAAACCCCTGCAAAGGGTTCGTGTGGAAAGTTGGAAGAACATTTTTTTGGTCTTCCAACTTTTTTGTTTCCATTTACATTTCAAGTTTTATTATTTTTGAAGAACATTAATTTTATAACATGAGTAAATTTTTAATTGTAGGATTAGGCAATATTGGTGATGAGTATGAAAACACGCGTCACAATATCGGATTTGCTATTGCTGATGAAATTGCCAAAGAGCATGGTTTGAAATTTGTTTCCGGAAGATTGGCTTCCGTGGCAGAGTATAAATTAAAGGGCAAATCCATTATTTTAATAAAGCCCTCCACGTATATGAACTTAAGCGGCAAAGCGGTTAATTACTGGCTACAGGCAGAAAGAATAAGTATTGAACATTTATTGGTGGTTACGGATGATATCGCTTTGCCTTTTGGAACTGTCAGAATGAAAGGCAAAGGAAGCGATGGAGGACATAACGGGTTAAGAAATATCCAGGAAATACTGAACACAACAGAATATGCCCGCTTACGGTTTGGTGTTGGAAATGAGTTTTCTACCGGCAGACAAGTGGACTATGTATTGGGCAAATGGAATGAAGAAGAACAAAAAACAGTGTTGTCCCGGGTGCAGTTGGCTAAAGAAATGGCACAAAGTTTTGCTACCATAGGGTTACAACTTACCATGACCAACTTTAATAATAAATAAACTTTTGTTAAACTTATATTCCTATTTTTGCAATCATTAATTTAAAATAAAAACCATGAAAAAAATTACATTATTAGTTGTATTGGCAGTTGCAGCCATCAACGCAACAGCCCAGCCTTTTGTCGGATTATACTCTTTCGACAGTGTTAAAACCACTTCCGGAACTGTTGACCCCAGTTTTGTACCCACTGCGACAGGAGTTACCTTTGGAAGTTTTTCTGCTGTGGGTACACCCATAAACCCAAATGCAGCGATGCGTTTTTCATTCACCAATTGGCCGACAGGCTCTACAGGAGGTACAGCTGATTCATTATATTCAGGAATGACAGGTGCGTTAAGCTCTACAGAATATTTTGAAGTTACTGTTTCACCGGTATCAGGTTATTTTTTAACGCTTGATACAATTAGCTTTTCAGCAAGACGGTCTTCCACAGGACCTCGGTCTTATTCTGTGCGTTCAAGTGTTGATGGGTTTACAACCAATATTTCAAACGGTTTTATGTTAATGCATCCTAATGTAAGTATTCAAGGAACAAATGAATTTTTCTTTATTCATGATACTACTTCCAATTTGCTAAACAATGCAAATGGCAATTTGATTCTTTTGGCTGGTGGAAGTTTCAGTGGTTTAACCTCACCTGTTACATTTCGTTTTTATTCATGGAATGCTGAGGCTTCACCTGGATCTTTTGGAATAGACAATGTTGCTATAAGAGGCAGCGTTACAACAGGAGTTGGAATTAAAGAGACCTCGAATAATGGAATTTCTGTTTATCCAAACCCTTCTGCAAATGGTGTATTTACTATTGATTTAGCAAATGTTACCGGAAAAACTATGGTTTCCGTTTACGATATTATTGGCAATTCTATTCTTACCAAAGAAATAAATTCTACTTCTAAACAACAGATTGATTTGTCCAGTCAGGCAAATGGATGTTATTTTATTCATATAAAAAATGATGTTTCGAGCATTACCCGCAAACTTACCATCACTAAATAAATAACACTTCTCCCTGTTTTTTTTTCACACCTCCTCCCCCACCCTTCTCCTTGAATCCCGAAAAAAAATCGGGACTTGCAGGGAGAGGGGATGACGGAGCGTGAAGTGCAACGTCTTTTTGTTTTATCTTTG
>JANYDQ010000277.1 GCA_025363555.1 Bacteroidota bacterium
TCCCATTCAATGAATGTTAATTACTATAACCTAACACTACTAACCGACTAATTTTTTGAGATTCCTCACTTCGTTCGGAATGACAGGTGTTTCCAGTTGGAGAGGCGCCCTAAATCCCATACAATGCTTGTCATTCCGAACGAAGTGAGGAATCTCTTTTTATTAATTAATTTTTTGTCGGTTAGTAGTATTATTCTTTAAAAGGATAGGATAATATTTTGAAAGAATGAGGTAATATTTCAAAAGAATAGTATTATTCTTTAAAAGGATAGGATAATATTTCAAAAGAACAGAGGTATATTTCGAGAGAATAGAATTTAGATGGCGAAAGAATAGTTCGTAGAGGTAGAAAGAAAATTTTTATTTACAATCGCAACTATCCTTCTCCATTCTCAAATCAATAGTGGTGACCACTTTCGAAATCGTGTCGGCATCATCAATAACAATCCTCAAACTTTTTCCGGAAGATGTCATGCCTTCTATAGCGTAGGTAGGATAAGGCTTATGATGCACATCACTCTTGCTGTAATTTACTTTTCCGCTACCCCTGGTTTCCCCTTTTCCTAAAATTTGCCTTATATCCGCTTCCGTAATATGCCTGCACTCCATCCTGCATTGGGCATGTTGGGTATATTCCAGCCGTTGCCAGCCCAGTTCTTCCATCTTTGCCGAGTTGGGCAACTGGCATCCTTTGCCTTTATAAACAATGCTTACAATAAGCATCCCTATCAAAAACCCGAAACCATATAATCGGAAACGCCTGTATAAATCCGAATTTTTTCCCTGTATTGCCATATAAAAGTCTGTGTATTTAGTCTTGAGTAGTAAGTAAGTAAATCGGCATGGAAACTTTGTACTTTGTACTCTTTTTTAAAAAGCAGCCATCAGCAAATTAATATCTTTATAAGGAAGGTGAAACATTTCGCCCAGCATTTGGTTGGTCAATGTTCCGTTATATAAATAAATCCCGTTTCTAACCCCGGCATCCCTGCGCAGCATATTTTCCACACCGCCCTGTTCGCCTATGTTTAAAAGTATCGGGGCAAAAATAGTACTCAACGCATACGAAGCCGTGCGCGACACCCGCGAAGCAATATTAGGCACACAATAATGAATGACCCCATGTTTCCGAAACACCGGCTTGGAATGGTTCGTCACCTCCGAAGTTTCAAAACACCCACCCTGGTCTATGCTCACATCTATCACCACCGAACCCGTTTTCATATCACTCACCATTTCTTCCGTAACAATACACGGAGTCCTTCCCTGTTTAGAACGAATAGCACCAATCACCACATCAGCCGTTTTCAAATGCTTTGCCAGCACCCGGGGCTGTATCACCGAAGTAAAAACCCGCGTCCCGATAGATGTTTGCAAACGCCTCAACCTGTAAATAGAATTATCAAAAACCTTCACCGAAGCACCCAGACCCAAAGCCGCCCGCGTAGCAAACTCTCCCACCGTACCCGCACCCAAAATAATAACTTCCGTTGGCGAAATACCCGAAATACCTCCCAAAATAGCCCCCTGCCCGTGGTTTACATTACTCAAATATTCTGCTGCTATCAATATCGAAGTGCCTCCCGCTATTTCTCCCATCGAACGAATAACGGTATAAATCCCGTCTTCGCCCTTTATCCAGTCGAAAGCAACAGCAGTAACCCGTTTTGCTATCAGTTGTTTTAAATAATCTTCCGGCTGAACGGTAAGTTGCAAAGCAGAAATCAAGGTTTGTTTCTGTTGCATCATTTCTATTTCCAGCGGAGAAGGAGGTGCCACTTTTAAAATAATATCCGCCTTATACACTTCCTCTGCCGTAGCCACCACCTGCGCCCCGGCTTCACTGTAATCATGATCCTGGAAATTCGCCATCGCCCCCGCATCCGTCTCCACCACCACCTGGTGGCCATTATTCACCAGCAAACCCACCGCATCCGGCACCAGCGGAACCCTGTTTTCCTGGAACGAAATTTCTTTCGGAATCCCGATAAACAATTTCCCCTTCTTGCGCCCCACTTCCAGCATCTCCTCCTGCGGCATCCGTGCAGTCTGCGAAAGTTCCACCATAATTTCTTTCGATGTTTTCATACTTTTTAAAATCAGTAAATCAGAAACAAATTTATGAAAACTATTTCAATCCCAACCCCTAAACTTACATAGTTATCAAAATCCAATTGTTAGTACCGCCCCAACACCCCCATTTACCGCCCATACCAAGCCACATCAAATAGTTATTTTGGGCGTGTCCCCCGATGAAGAATCGGGGGTCGGGCTTTCCGCTCCAATCTTTTTTGTCCCCCCGCTGTCAAACTTAGCTTGTCAAAATGCCAACGCAACAAAAAAGGATTTCCGCTACAATCCCTCACGCTACGCATCCTGAAGTTCGCACGAACCCTTTGTTTTCAAAATAAAATAATTTCTCTATCCCGAAATAAACAATTGTTACAACTAACCTCCTTCACCTTTTGACCTTGAAAAGGTCACATGTTTATAGAAATTAATTTAACAAACAATTGTTCGACTCCTCCGGAGTCGCATGTTTCCGGTTAATGGCTTTGCTATATTTATGGCATCACCACCGGACCCAAAACAACAATCCAAAGAACATAACCTATAATTCCTCCTATTAATCCGGAAACAATAAAGGTTTTTCTTTGTATAAGTGGAATGAATTTGAAGATGACAATGGACGCAATTATGACACTTATTAAAGCAGTAATTCCAATTATAGTTCCTATGGGTAAATGGAAATGATTGGCAATATGTATTTCATCCATTCTTTCTCTAAATTCTCCTTTCAGTAAATAATCGCCTGTCCACATAACTATATTACAAATCTGGCGAAGCCAAAACAAAGAAAAGAAAACCAACAGCCATTGCCATAACCTAAGTTGATTTGTTGTATAAAATGATTTACGGAAAAAGATAATTAATAAAAACCCGAGTGTTCCTGTAAGCATGGTTTGCAGGGGTCCCCAAAGAGTTATCCAAAACCCATCATAATTTCTTTTATGAGCAATCCGCAAAAATTTTTCTTTCTCAGGAAATTCTTTTTCTTTTTTAATTAGATTTCCATATTTTTCAAAAACAGAAGTAACAAAGGCATTTTCTGTTGTATCTTTATTAAACCAAAATGTATAAGCATAACTTATTTTAGCATCATACCCCAATGCCTTTGCAGCAAAGTAATGCCCTGCTTCATGGCTTAGCGTTCCGATTACTGCAAAAACAATAAACCCGGTAATTAAATACAGCAAAAGTTTTTTATCTGATTTCATCTTATAAAAACAAAGCGACCTTCCAACTAAATGAAAGGTCGCTTTTTGTTTTAAGTAACGGTGTTTATTTTGTTATCACCAGTTTCTGAACTGCTTTTTTACCATCAGTAGATATGTTCAATAAATATGTACCTGCCGAAATGCTGTTTACATTCAACTCCAGTTTTTGTCCCTGTGCCGGTTTGTCAAACGACCAGTTGCCCACCACTCTTCCTGCAACATCAGTAAGTTGAACCAATGCTACAGAACTTACATTGTTTTCGAAAGTAACATATACTTCTGCTGTTGCAGGGTTTGGATATATTTGAATACCGTTGTTATAAGCTAATGAATTGATACCCGTAGTACCTATCATAGCAACCACCGGCACTCGCGAACTGGTACAAATGGTTGGAGAAGGTACTACTACCCAGTCATAAAAATAATAATAATACTGTGCACCTTGATTGGAGCCGGTAATATTGATTACATTGCTGATAGTATAAGGATAGTTAACCCCTGAATTACTCCTGCGCAACCATGGTGCCGCCACTCCGAAACTTGTCTGGTTTACTGATGTTTTGGTAGTAAGCTGATAACCTGTTCCTGTTGGTATGGTCCAGTTTAAAGTAACCACGGTGGTATCGGCAGGCAGTGTAACCAACATAGAATCGATCACCACCCCTGAATTATTAAGTAAATCTATTTCTCGTGTACCTGCCGAATCAGTAATAATTTTTACGGATTGCAAGGTGCAGGTATTCATTACATCAAATATATCAGCACCATTAAAGGCAGTTGCGCTGTAATTAGATGCCCCTGTATGATTTATCTGTCCGGTATGTCCTATTGTACCTGCATAAGAAGTAGCTTCATCCACATAATAAGTAGTAGTGGTAGTAAGGAAAGGGGTGGTATAAGAAGCCCCTGTGGTTAACAACGTTCCGCCTGTAGCCATGTTGTACCACGAAAGTGCACCGCCCGAACCTGCTGCTGTTAATGTTAACGAAGCAGGCACTGATGAATTTGCACCAGTTCCTGTTGGCATAGGTGCAGGCAATACATTGACAGTAGTAGGGGTAGAACTAAAGTTTCCGCAAACTCCAACTATGGATACCGAATAATTTCCTGAAATCATTGGCATTACAGATTGAGTGGTTGCCGTAAACCCACCCGGACCCGTCCAGCTATAAGATGCTGCCGGAGTACTGGATAAAGTAAGCGTGCCGGCACAAGCAGTAGCCGAACCTGAAGAACTTACTACCGGTGTTTCATTTGGATTTAAAGTAATGGTTAATGTAGGCGAAATGTTGGTACAGCCGGAACCGTTGGTTACAGTTACATTATAAGTACCAGTAGTGGAAACAGTTAATGATTGTGCTGCAGAAGCATCAGACCAAAGATAAGAACTAAAACCATTTGCTGCAGTTAAAGTAGTGGTTTGCCCGGTACATAACACCGTTTGCCCCGAAATAGTATTACCTGTAATATTGCATTGACCTTCAATAACGCTAACAAACTGGTCGGCTGCTAAATTAGTAAAATGATTGGTGAACTGGTGAGAGGGCCAGTCAATACGGGCAGAGTCAACAATAGTGTTGGTTCCAATTCCGAAATGGCATTGCATGGAATAAGCATTTCCATAACTTTCTCCTGCACGTACTTCGCGTTCTTGTTTTCCCCATGGTCCGTAAATAGTAACTTTTGCTCCTATTGCATCAGGATTACTAACTGTTCCAGTTAAACTAAAAGTAATAAAATGATTGCCGTTATTGATAGAATTCAAATACAATACATCGTCAGTAGAGGTGGGTGAATTATATACATTACCATAAGAAGCAAACACATCTATTTTACCATCGTGGTTCAAATCTCCTGCACCGAAAGAAAGAAAATTAGTGCCTGCAAAAACTCCCGGAGTTTGGGTATAAGTGCCATCATGGTTATTGCGATACATTACCCAGTTTGGTCCTGTTACCAAAATATCCAGCCAGCCATCGTTATCAAAATCTTCTACCATCGATTCTATAGCATCAAAATTAACAGTGAAACCCGAACCTGCGGTTACATCAGTAAACATACCGCCATTGTTTTGTAATATCTGGCTAGCCTCTCCATGATTGGTCATAACTACATCCATATCCCCATCGTTATCCATATCTCCAAAACTCGTAGTCCAGGTTTGTTTAAAATCGGTTACTTCAAAGCCATGTGCCTGGGCTGCTTCTGTAAATACGTTACTTCCATTGTTCACAAACAAACGGTCTCTTCTGCGCACATCGGTATTGCTGTTTGTACTTTGGCGGCAATGACAAATGTATAAATCCAAATCACCGTCACCGTCAAAATCTGTCCATACGCTACCATAGTTACCCGAATCGTAAGGGTCGCCACCGTAAGTTAAACCCGGGTTAATGTTGGTTGTAATTAACGATTGTGTGGCAGTTAATGTTCCAGCATTGTTCTGGTATATTTTTGCATAATCATTATCATCATTTACTTCTAAGTCCACCCATCCGTCATTATTAAAATCTCCGAACAATACATTTTGAACAAAGTAATTTCCGGTTAGCTGGGTCATAGTAGCGGTAACAACTCCTGCATTATAAAACAATTTTACCAGTTCAGCATAGCCACTTCCGGTTACCACATCTTTCCATCCGTTGTGGTCCACATCCGCAGCAGCCATTCCCCAAACCGTTCCACCGGGAACAGTTCCAAGATTAAAATGCTGATAAGTACCATTTGTATTTTGTAATTCAAGAATAAGAACATGAGACTGGTCCATTTTCAGGATGTCGTCCAGCCCGTCATTGTTCACGTCAACTACTGTTACCGAACATCCACTATGCGAGGCAATGGGTAATAAAGAATTGGAATTGGTAAATGCAAATTGAGCGTTGGCAGTGAATGCTCCAAACACGCAACAAGAGGCAATTACAAAAGATTTAAAGAGTGTAATTTTTTTCATTTTAATTGGATTAGGTTAGTCCCGCACGTGCGGGATATTTATTTTTATTTATTATTTATTTTAAGAGTGCAAAGAGAGTAAATTATTTATGATTTAACAACTTTTTTGTAAAATACTTTATTAAGGGTAAATATTCGGATATAATAAATGCCCGAAGCAAATGGCAAATCTATTCTGAACTCCGACTGGTAACCGGAGTTGATGAGCCTGCTTACCTGTCTTCCGCGAGCATCCACCACTTCTATCGAATTAATTAATGTACCATATTCGGAAGAAACAAATACATGTCCGTCCATTGAAATGGTAGGGAACACTTTTACCACACCATCAGTAAGGGAATTTATTACTACTGGCAAATTTATATTATTCAAACTATCAGCAGCTATTAGTATGGGTGTTTGGTCTGCATTCTGATACATGGTTCTGAACCTGTTAATTGGCGCACTGTTCAGCTGGAACATTTCGTCCACCCACTTAGGCGGAACAGATTGGTAATATACTTTTGTTTTAACATGCAGGATGCCCGAAAAGCCAAGCAACGGAACATGAAAGTGAACGTAATCCACACCACTGCCTTCCACCGCAGCTACTTTATTAAAATCATCATCGGCTAACGCATCGTTCGAAACCAAAGTAGTATCATACATAGGTGCAGTGGTGGTAAATCCTGCCGGAGGAATTCTATTGTCCTTTAATAATACAGCACCACGCTCCAGCACAGAAGTGAAATTGCCATTTACATCTCCCATCACTTCTTCATATATTTGCGAAACCCCTGATTGGGCAATAATATTATGATGAGGTTCGTAAGCAGGAGTTTCGCCCAATACACGGTAGTTAGCATTGTAAATACCTGATTGGAACACGGTATCGTTAGTTGCATTAAGCACCACAAATTGCACCACAGCCCTGCGCGAAGGATAGCCGGAAGGGAATTTATGTCCTGCTTTGTTTTCTATTCTTACTTTAAAAAAGGCAGTATCGGAAGTTAAATTTTCCACCGTTGTTTGCAGGTTAATGGATTTTGTTCTTAACAAAGTTAATGTTGCCGCAATGGTAGAATCAAATTTATCTGTGGGTACAATTATTCCCAACGAGTCCCTGTTGTTTTTTAAAATGTTGAGCATAAAACTATTTCCGCCCACAAACACATGCTGATTAAAAGGAGTGCGGGGAGTTAACCCAAGGAAACCATTGGCAATAGTAATGGCATCCTGTATTTGGGGCATGTGGCAGGTTTGGCATTTAATATTATTTCCGGGAAAATTAGAATTCTCGAATTCATGAAAAGTAGCTTGTTCCACAAAATGCCCCCCGGTGAGATTACCGGACAAATCAGCGGTTTGTGTAACCAATGTATGACACGAAGAACAAAGTTTTCCGTTGTCCATATGGGCACTGTAGGTTGGTGTAAATCCTTCGTACAACTGCATAGGTCCCACGGAAGGGGCGGTAAAAGGTCCATACTCCACATGATTGGTATCAAAAGGAATATCTCCGGAAAAGGTAAACCCCGTACCAGGTCCTATTTTATGGCAGGCGCCACAGGCAACTCCATCTATCCCTAATGAATCGCCATCTATTTGGTTTACTCCGTAATATTGATTGCCGTGATACAAAGAAGTGTATCGACCCATAGGTGCATGGCAGGAAGTACACTTGTTCTGCAGTTCGCCCGAATGTGCAGGGTTGGTAATTATTTCCTGCGATACTTTTGCCCTCCATAGCGGGTCGCGGGCGGAGTTTGCCATCATGGTACTTTCCCAGCGTTCTACTAAGTTTACATCTGCTCCCGATTCGTCTATGTTGGAAACATGAGCCGAATCGTATCCATGGCATCCTTTGCAACTGGACGAAGGAAGAAAAAATTCTCCGGGAGCTATGGGTGCACGAGTTCCAACACTTTTAAATTGGGTGATTTCAGCATCCGTATGAAATCTTTTAACAGATGGTTTTGAAAAAGCAGTGTTAAGGCATTTGAAACCAAGTGCAGATAAAATAACAAAACTTATAATGGTAATTTTTTTGAAACTCATGGGCGAAAACTTATATGGGGCATCAAATGTACATAAATAGGGCGAGAGTAAAAATGATTTAACAACTAAATTTTCAATTCTTAAATTACGGAAACAGCACCCCGTTACATTCTGTACAATTGGCAAGCGGAATAGTTGCTTTGTACTTTAGGTTAATGCTGTTAATAAATTCGTTGGCAATCAAAGCATATCCTTTTTGATTGGGATGATAGCCATCTAAACTGTAAAACCCTCCTGTTACAAATTCTGCATTAAAGTCTGTACCATTCCATTTCACTCCCGTTTTCACAGTTTTAAAATACTCGTACATATCCACCAGTGCCAGGTTATACTGCACCGCTTTTTCGCGGATAACAAAATTGTAAGTAGTAATGGCATTATCAATAGCATACACTTCTGTACTATCCAGTGCATAGCGGGTGTTCATCAACTGAACTATCAAACCATACTTATTACACTTCATAGAATCTAACGGTACGGAAAGGGTAAGGTATTCGCCATTATGAAGTTGTCGGGCACCGCCCGAAACAGTGTTATCAGCTATTACAAAACCATTATTACCCGCATGAAAATGAATGAGCGGGTATAAACTATACACATCATTCAGCGAATCAGCCTGTATCTGGGTCATTAAAGCCGCATTCCAGGGCACTAATGTATAATATGGAAAGTTTCTGAAATCGGGAATGGTAGCAATAGCGCCCTTTGCACCATGTGCCGTTAACCCGCCAAGCAACGTATCTAACCGTGCACTAAACATTACCGAGGGCGGAATAGGAGCAGAAGTTCCGCCACTGCCGGCATAATTATAAATATCTTCCATACCCAGCCAGGCAGTAATAAAGGTAGCATTCTGTCCTATGGCATCACCATATATAGTGGACATTCCGGGGTTGGAAGCAATTCGGTTGTAATAAGGGTTTTTATTTCCGGAAGCAAAACTGTTTCCAAAAGCAGGGTTAAAATAATCGGCTGTATTGGCAAAAGGAACTGCAAGGTTCTGAATACCGTTTCCGGCAATGCCCACCAAATAGGGCGAAGCGGCACTCAAAGAAATAGAATGATTGTTGGGATTTAAAGCAGTTACATGCTGGCAATCGGTTTTGTAACCCAGTTTAAATGGAGAAAGAAACGGACTTACCCACGGTTTGGTATTTAATCCTAATCCATTATCATCCGGCATCAGCGCCTGGTTAAAAGCACTGCCTCCCACTAATTTGAACTGCCCGGCAAGCAATGCCGGAAGAGAAAGTTGTTGTCCTTTTGCGTACAAAGCCCCGTCCTGGTAGCCCGCCATGTAATCTCCTCCAATAGCAATTGTTTTACGAAAATCAGCATTACCCGAGCTTGGAGTGGGTACTTTTAAATCGGGGGTACAAGAGCTAATCAGGCAACAGGCAATGGGCAGCAGGCAATAGGCAATAAGTAATAGGGAGGAATTAATTGTTATGCTGAACTTAGCAGGTAATGGGCTTGTTGAACTATCGAAGTATTTCATTAATTAAAAATCTAAACAGTTGCTTTTATATTTACGGCTTCCACTCCCCTTATTTCGGGAGCTACCCGCTTTATGGATTCTTCTATTCCTGCTTTCATCGTCATTCTGCTCATGGAGCACGATTTGCAAGCGCCTAATAATTCCAGCTTCACAATGTAATCATCCGTAATTTCCAGCAACGACACATTGCCCCCGTCTGCCTGCAAATACGGGCGAATCTGTTCTAATACCTCTTCTACTTTTTTTGTTAGTTTTTTCATGCTACTACGAATTACGAATCTATACCAATTACGAATTGTTTGTTGTTAGACCTCACCCCTGCCTGCCGGCAAGCTCAGCCCCTCGCCTTGAAGAAAGGAGAGGGTGACGGAGTGTGAAGTATGTTATTTTAAAAGTATTCTTTGAGAATATTGCCTATTGCCTATTAACTATTGCCTTATTTAACTAATTCTCCCTTTCTTGAATTCACAATACTTACCTGCTGTGCAACATTGCTTGCCATTTCCATAAATGCCAATGCCTGCGGAGTATTATCCTGCATCACTGCCGGACGACCTGCATCGCCTGCTTCGCATATACTTTGCACCAATGGTATTTCTCCCAGCAAAGGTACTCCTAATTTTTCTGCTAATGTTTTGGCTCCGTCCTTGCCAAAGATATAATATTTATTGTTGGGTAATTCAGCAGGGGTAAAATAAGCCATGTTTTCTACTATGCCCAACACCGGAACGTTTATCTGCGGCAACTGAAACATGCCTACTCCCTTTTGTGCATCAGCCAAAGCCACCTGCTGGGGTGTACTTACTATCACTACTCCATTTAACGGAACAGCAGCTACCAACGACAAATGTATATCTCCTGTGCCGGGTGGCAAATCAATAATCATATAATCCAGTTCTCCCCAATCAGCATCGGCAAACATTTGTGTGAGTGCTTTCGAAGCCATAGGTCCGCGCCAAACGATGGCTTGAGAAGTGTCTGCAAAAAAACCGATGGACAATAATTTCACTCCGTAACTCTCTACAGGAATAATTTTATTGACACCATTTATAGGGCGTATCATTGGCTTTTCGTGTACCACATCAAACATGATAGTTTGTGATGGTCCGTAAATGTCAGCGTCCACCAGTCCGACAGATGCACCCTGTTTTGCCAGTGCCACTGAAAGGTTGGAAGCAATGGTAGATTTACCTACTCCTCCTTTTCCTGATGCTACTGCAATTATATTTTTTACCCCGGGTAATAACGGTGCACTGTTTTTACTTGCTGTTACATTGGCGGTCATCTTCACTTCCACTATCGCTTCTTTGTCCACAAAATGAAGCACTGCATTTACACATGCTTTGTGAATCATCTCTTTCATAGGGCAGGCAGGGGTAGTAAGCACCACCGTAAAGTTTACATTCTTTCCGTTTACTTCCAGGTCTTTTATCATCCCCAACGTTACCAAATCTTTGTGTAAATCCGGGTCGTCCACATTTTTCAATGCTTCCAGTACTTGTTCTTTTGTAATATTCATTTTGTTTTTTGAGATGTAAAGGTAATAAAATAGTGAATAGGCTATAGCGAATAGTTAACAGGTGCTTCGGACAAACAACAATATTGCAATAAAACAATTTAACAATTTATTTTATCTCTTCCTTCTTTTCCAAATCCGTTCTTATTCTGTAAGCTATTCCAACATTAAAAATCATATAAGGTTCGGTAGAAGTATAAACCTGGCTATTAAAATACCTGCTATCATATCTTTCTTCTTTTGTATTATAAATATATTGTATCGGGCTTTTGCCAAGTGTATAACCTGCTTCGGCATACACCAAAATCTTTTTTGCTACAAAATAATCTACAAATAATTTTATTTGCTCTTCATCGTACCGGACATAATCATTAAAATTTTCTTTTGATAAACGAAATGAACGGGTGAATGATTTAAAACCCAACCCTGTGTACAACCTGTTTTTAATAATATTGAATTCCGCTTTATAATTGGTGGGAAGTATTCCATATAAATATATTCGCTTATTTATTTTCCAATCCACACCCACCAACGGAATAAAGAAATTTCCGAATGCTTCATTATTATAATACAATCCTGCTTTTATTTTAATGTTTTCTTTCAGTTGAAAGTTTTCTATAACTATTCCACCCAATTGAAAATCCTTATCATTTACAGGCGCTCTGAAATCGGAAGCAATCTTGGGAATCACCATCGTTACTGTTTTCCATTTTTTATTTTTAGAAACAAACTGAAACCCCAGAGGCATGGAAACACTTGCCAGTTGCCTGGTATCCCAATAATCGTAAGCCGAAGTGAGAGAGGATTTAATTATTTCGGAGTTAATGCGAATCAAAAGTGTATTTCCGTTTTTAAATTCTTTTGGAACAAAAAGATTTAAAAAATAATTATCGGTTTGGTTCTTAGCTGGAATAGTGGCATACGGACTAATCGGGTATTTATAAGTTGTATTAAAAGTTTGGTAACTAAAATTAACAATATCCACAAAAGGCTGGGCAATGGTTTTTGCAGTAACAAGAGATACTATTATAATGAGTAAACGGAATTTGTTTTTCATCTTACAAAGAAAAAGAAAATAAATGAAGTGTGTAAGAAAATTTTAACCACAAAGCACACAAAGTTTTTAAACAGAGGTCGCTAAGGAAGTAATTGGTTTTTTTCTTTGTGTTCTTTTTGTAACCCCTTTGTGTACTTTGTGGTTAATTAAGTTTACTCTTCCCCCGACAAATCTTTTAAACAAAACAAAATGAAAGTAGAAATTACCGGCAGCAGCAGTCCGATTACAAACCATAGTTTCGGGTTTCTGCCCATCCGGTTTGCCATTCGCGAAGTGATAATAGGAATGCTTAATAAAAACAACATTCCGATACTGAAAAAAATTACTGCACCCATAATTGGTTACAAAGGTAAATATATTAAACCTGGCAGGTTAATCCGATTTAATACTAATTTGGGCGTGCCCCTGCGGGTCGGGCTTTCCGCTTCAATCTTTTTTGTGCCCCGCCTGTTGCAACGCAAACAAAAAAGGATTTTCGCTGCAATCCCTCACGCTGGGCTTCCTGAAATACTGCTTTTTTCCTCACCATTCCTTCCAGTTAAAAAAAACTAACCACAAAGAACACAAAGTTAATACACAGAGTTCACGAAGGCAGTAGGTGTTTTATTTTCTTTGTGTTCTTTGTGTAAACTCTTGGTGTGCTTTGTGGTTAAATAAGTTCATTCCTTCACCACCTTCTTTCTCACCATTCCTTCTTCCGTTTTTATTTCCACAAAATAAATTCCTTTTGCAAAACTGCTTATATCTATTGTTACCAACCTGTCATTCTGTCCTGAACTTGTTTCAGGATCATTCAGAATCTCACCGCCTAAAACAGTAAACAGTTTTATTTAAAATTGACTAATAAAAGGTAAAAATCAGGATTTCAGGAAGTTAACTGGGCTGTTCGGTAAACTTACTGCGCTGCCCGGTAAACTTACTGCGCTGCTTAGTAAACTTACTGCGCTGCCCGGTAAACTTACTGCGCTACTTAATAAACTTACTGCTTTGCTTAGTAAACTTACCGGACTGACCAGTAAACTTACTGCGCTGCCCGGTAAACTTACTGCGCTATTTAGTAAAACTACCGGTGAAGTATTAAAAACGAATTAAAACCGGATTCGTAAATTCGTACCATTCGATATCTGTAATCTACGCATCCAAATTTCCATATTCCAGTTTCTTCTTCTGGAAAAACAAAATTACTCTCAATACTATTATTAAGAAAGGAATATACATAGCCACTACCGGCAAGCCGAAATGTTTTAGAACAATAATAGATTTCCGTTTCAAACGTTCCGCAATTAAATACATAGCCGGAACCAGTAATAAAGTGAGCAGCGTTGCAAAACTCAAACCGAATATCATGGTCCACGAAAGCGGTCCCCAGAACACTACATTATCTCCCCCGAAATAAATATGAGGATTGCCGGAAGTAAGCAATGTTTCGAAATCAATATTTAATCCCACTGCCAGCGGAATCAACCCAAGTATGGCAGCAGTAGCAGTTAATATTACGGGGGTCATCCTTGTGCGACCTGCTTCCACGGTAGCATCCCACAAACCCATTCCATTTGCCCGCGACATCTCTGCAAACTCCACCAGCAATATTCCGTTTCGAACCACAATCCCCGCCAGAGCCACAATCCCGATACCTGTCATAACGATGCTCATGTCCATTTTAAAAATAGCAGTACCTAATAACACACCAATAACACTAAAGAATATTTCTGTCAAAATAATAAAAGGTTTTCCGATGGAATGAAATTGTAAAACCAAAATCAGCAATATTATTCCAAGCGAAGTTTTCATGGCACCGCCCAGGAAAGCACCTGTTTCGGCTTGTTCCACTTTGGAGCCTGTCATAGATACTTCCACATTCCCTTGTTTCTTATATCCTTTCAAAGCGTTTTCCACAGCAGCGGCTACTTCGTTTTCGTTATATCCGGCAGAAGCGTTGGAGGAAAGCGTAATCACCCGTTTCTGCATTTTCCGTTTTATACCATCGTAAGTATTACCATATTCAATATCGCAAAAAGCAGCAAGTGGCACACTTCTTAAAATGCCTCCTGAATTCATATCGCGAAAAGTAATTTTTAAATTGCGCAATGCTTCTATGTTGTTTCGCTGGTCGTATTGATAACGAATCTGGATAGGATACTCATCGTTAGCATCACGAAACTTGGAAGGCTTATCAATTCCGAAAACCGCATTTCTTATTTCCATTGCAATTTGCGAAGTAGATATTCCCTCCCTGTTGGCGCGCTCTCTGTCAATGTTAAAAACAATTTCGGGTTTGTTACTTTCAAAATCAGATTTGAGGTTATCCACCCCCGGAATGTTTTGCCCGTCAAGAAAAAGTTTTAACCGAATGGAGTTGCTAACGAGGTCATCAAACTTATCACCCCGAATTTCAATGTTAATAGGTTTCTGAACGGGCGGACCTGCCTGTTCTTTTGCCACAGTAATATCTGCTCCCGGAATATTCCATTTGAGTTTTTGAAGTTTTTCGAGGTATTCCATCGTAGATTTTCCTCCACGACTTTCAAAGCCGACAAATGAAATAGCAATCTTACCACGGTTTGGATAATCGTTCTGGTCCTGGTCTTGCGGGTCGGTGGTTTGTTTGGTAACGTTGGTAATAATGGATTTTACCAATTTATTAGAATCGCCAAGCACTGAATTAACTTTCATCTCCACTTGTTTCATCACCATGTTGGTCTTTAAAGGGTCTGTACCTGTAGGTAGTTTCACATACACAAAAACAAAGTTAGGGTCGCCCTGCGGGAAGAACACCACTTTAGGACTTCGAATTGCGAAAAATATAACAGTGAACACAAATAACACAAGAGTTCCTAGAAGGGCTAACCACGGGCGTTTTAGAAAGCGAATCAAAAAACGGGAATAACGTTCCCTGAATGCGGGCCAAAGTTTTGTTTGAAAAGCTTCGATAGCTTTGTACAAAAAGAAACGATGAAGCAACATAAAGAAGGCAAGGAAAATAGTGAAGTTTCCAAGTGCATAATGTCCTTTGGCGTAAGCCCATAAAACTATCAACCCATAAATAACCAACCTCATTTTGCCCATCCTGCTTAGCTTTCCGTGATTGCGCTTTTCTTCTTCGTGAGGTTTCATAAAATCAACCGCAAACACAGGGTTAATAATATAAGCAACCACAAGGGAAGCAAGTAAAGTAGTGATTAAAGTAATAGGCAAATAAAACATAAACTTACCGATGATGCCGCTCCAGAAAGCAAGAGGAATGAACGGTGCGAGGGTGGTAAGTGTTCCGCTCAACACCGGAACAAACACTTCTCCAGCCGCCATCTTTGCAGCAGTTTTTATATCCCGCTCCCCGTTTTTAAATAGCCGGTGGGTGTTTTCAATCACCACTATGGCATCGTCCACCACTATTCCCAGGGCAAGTAAAAAGGCAAATAATACAATCATATTTAACGTAAAGCCATACATCGGGAAAACCATAAACGCCAGGAACATGGACAGGGGCACAGATGCCGCCACGAAGATGGCATTGTTCACTCCCATAAAAAACATAAGGATAAGAGTTACTAAAATAAATCCGATGATGATTGTATTAATCAAATCGTGAAGAGTGCTTCTTGTTTTTTCCGACTGGTCGCCTGTAACAGTTACCTGAAGCGTGGAAGGCAACTCTTTCGAATCCTGCATTTGTTTAATGGCAGCCGTAATATTATCAGACGCTTCAATTAAATTTTCGCCCGAACGCTTTACAATGTTTAAGGTAATTACATTTTTCCCGGCAAGTCTTGCATAACTTTCCTGCTCGTGGGTTCCGTCCACCACCTCTGCAATGTCCTTTAAATAAAGCTTTGCATTGGTAGGAGAACTGATAACCAGGTTTTTTATTTCATCAATGGTTTTAAATTCTGCTTTAATAGTAAGGTTGCGTTTCATGCCATCCATCGGAACCAAGCCCCCGGAAATGTTCAGGTTCTCCGAACCCACCGCTCTTTGAATATCTCCAAGGGTAAGCGTTGCAGCCTGTAGTTTATACATATCCACGTTGATTTGTATTTCGCGCTCCAAATCTCCCACCATCACTACTTTCGAAATTTGCTTCATAGACTCTATCTTGTCTTTCAGCAAATCACCATACTTCTTTAATTTATTCAAATCAATGTTTCCGGCAAGATTGACATACATAATAGGTAAATCAGAAAAATTAACTTCCATCACATTAGGCTGGCGGGTTAAGTCTTTTGGCAAATCGGTTGCCGCTTTTTCCACCGCATCTTTTACCTTTTGTTTCGCCAACGGCACATTTACATCGGTATTAAACTCCACCATTATTACCGATACATCCTGCAAGGAAGTAGAATTTAATTTCTTTACTCCCGAAATAGATTTTAATTGTTTCTCGATGGGTTTGGTTACAAGGTTTTCTATATTGGTTGGAGAATTGCCCACATATACCGTGTTCACGTAAATGGTTGGCACCACTATTTCCGGAAAACTTTCTTTGGGTAAATTATTGTAGGCGGATACACCCATGATACAAATAATGATAGTAAGCACATACACGCTTAACTTATTATCTATTGCCCAGCTTGATGGTTTAAATTCTTTGAATTTCATAATTTAATTTCTTTTTCTTTTTTGTTTAAATCCTGCAATCTCTCCCTTCGGGGAGGTAAGGAGGTTTTTTTATTTTTTATACACCACCGCACCACCATCTATTACCAAATCATATCCTGCTGTAACCAGCACATCGCCTTCTTTTAAACCAGATGTAATCTCTGCCATTCCGTTATATTCTTTACCAATAGTTACCAGTTGTTTTTTAGCCACATTGCCCTGTGCCACATATACAAAAGGTAAATTACTTTCATCTTTCTGAATTGTTTTTACAGGAACAATAATTAATGGAGCCCCGGATTGATAATCATTAATGTTCAATTTAGCAACCATGTTCGGGTGGTATTCTTTTTTATCATCCAGAAAAACTTCTACTGTAAACGAACGGGTGTTGGTATTAATGGAACGCGACACAAAATTTACTTTTGTAACCAACGAATCATTGGTGTCAGGGAAACGAACAATTACTTCACTTCCTTTTTTAATTTTAGAAGCATAACTTTCTGCCACATCTGCCTTTACTTTCAAATTCGAAAAATTAATAATTCGAACCGAAGGCAAACCCGGCATCACCATTTGTCCTAATTTAATATCTACTGCATCTACTGTTCCGTTTATGGGCGAAATAACTTTAGACATGCGCAACTGCTCATTCAGTGCACCCATTTTTTTCTCCATGCTTTCCTTATTTGTTTTTGCCTGCAGAAACTGCACTTCTGTTCCTATCTTTTGGTCCCATAAGTTTTTTTGTTTATCATAAATCTGGTTCACCAAATCTGCATTGGTTTGCAAATCCGACATCTGCTGACTGATAGCCTTTGCATCCGTTTCTGCAAGCACATCTCCTTTGTGCACTTCATCTCCTACTTTCACATTTATCTTTGTTACTGTTCCTGGCATTTCCGAAGAGATGCTCACGTTCTCATCTGCATCTACCCTGCCCACCACATCAATATAATTTTTGAAGGTAGCGGCTTTTAAAGTTTCTACAGAAATGGCAACTCCATTTTGAGCAGAATCGCCTTTGTTAATTTCTGCCTCCAGTGCAGCTATCTTCGATTTGATTTCGGCTTCTTGTTTTTTCAAGGCGGTTAATTCATCGTTTTTATCAACAGGCTTGGAACAAGCTACCAGCATTGAAATTACACTTACTGCTACTATTATTTTTTTCATCTTTGCTATATTGTTAAATTGTTTTATTGTTATGTGTTACTACGAATTACGAATCTAAACGAATTACGAATTGTTAAACTTTATGTTTTATTGTTATCTTGTTTTTAAAGTACTACCTAATGAACCAATGACCAATGAACTAATAACTACTTAAGATTTCCGTTTGCTTTGTCAAAATCTATTTTTGCAATTATGGCATCATATAGCGCACTTATATAATTGGTTTGTGCTTCTTTCAATGCCGTTTCTGCATTCAATACTTCCAGGTTGCTTCCTACTCCGGCATCGTATTTTTTCTTTGCTACCGATGCCACATCTTCTGCTATGGCAATATTTTTCTTTTGGTTTTCCAGTGATGCAGCCGAATTAGTTAGGTTGGTGGTGCTTGTAGCCAACTCCAGGTCAATAGATTTTTTGATAAACTCCATGTTGTTCTCTGCTTTTTGCACATTAAGTTTCGCCTGCTGAACTTTCACATTTTTCAAAAACCCGTTGAATATTGGCACCTTAACGGTTACACCAATTATAGCGGTAGGATACCATGGGGTAGTACGATCAAAAAGGTCAAATTTCGAACGATACGCATTCTCGCTCAAACTACCATAAGCAAAAGCGTAAGGAAGGTATGCATACTTTTTCCGTTTCAAATCCACCTTTGAAAGTTTAAAACTTGTTTCCATTATTCCATATTCTATCCTCTTCGAATAATCAAATTTATCAGACCCTGCAGCAGGCAAATCCACCTTCATATCTTCCAGTTTGTCTGTCAATGTAAGGTCGGCATTTATTTCCATTCCCATCTGGTACTTTAATAAATACATTCCTGTGCTTAACAATCTGTCCACTTTTTCTTTTTCTACCAACAGGTTATTGTATGCTACCGTTAACCGGTCGAAATCTATTTTCTCCACAAAACCGTTATCCATCAATGCTTTTGTGTCGTCCATTGTTTTTTTCAATCGTGCAATGTTTGCATCTAATAGTTTTACTCTTTCATTACTTACCAATACCATGTAATAAGCTTTGCTCACAGTAGCAGCAACTTCCACTTTGGTGCGGGCAATAGCTCGAGTGGAAAGTTCGATATAGAGTTTGGAACCTTTTAATCCTGAAAAAAACTCGGCATTAAATAACAACTGGCTGGCATCCGCCCCTGCAGCAGCCTGGTAGGGTGCGCCAAATTTCAACACCGCATCAGAACCTGGTTGTCCGCCAAACAAACCACCTGCACCCGGTATTACTGTGGTAGGAAACTCCACAAAATCTTTTACATCAAAACTTGCATTGATTTGCGGCAAGCCCGAAGCCCTTATTTCTGCTACTGTTTTATGCGCCAGCTCTTCATCTATCATTGAATTTTTTATATCGTGCTGGTTTTGCATGGCAAAATCTACTGCCTGCTTTACCGAAAAAGAATAGCTCGATTTTGTTTGGGCAAATGAGTTGAGGATTGATATTGTTAATCCAAGTACTAAAATTATTTTTTTCATCTTATAATTATATGGTTATATGGCTGTATTGTTATAGGATTATATTGTTATTACTAAGCTTGTCAGCAATACGACAATAAAACAATATGACAATTTATTTTATTCGTCTTCCGTTACCTGTTTATATTTATTAATCATTTTATGTCCTTTGATGGTGCATATTCCGTGAAGGAAATGGTCAAGCATAGCCAACTGAATATCTACCATCTTAAATTTTTCAGGAGGAAATATTTCAGGATTCATGCCCATTACTATTTGTTCTATTCTTAATATAGACAGTACTTTCGAATTAATATCTTCTCTTACCAGTCCTTCTTTAATTCCTCTTTTTATAGCTCCTTCCACCATGCCTTCCATACAATCTTCTTTAAATTTCATAAATTGTTTCCATGCGTTGGGATGGTATTTTTGCAAATCATAAAATATATTGGGGTTTACTTTGCCAAACATTGTCCCCATGTGTTTCATTAAATTCATTACCTCTTCAATAACATTGGCTGAATTTTTTGTAATATCGTTCAGTTCGCATTTGTCTTTATTCAACCCTTCTTTCATTAATGTTTCCACCACTTCGTTTTTATCTTTAAAAAAAAGATAAATGGTTTTTTTGGACATGGCAAGGTGTTTGGCAATGTCGTCCATGGTAATGCTTTTGATACCGTATTTAAAAAACAACACTTCTGCTGCTTCTAAAATACGTTCTTTTGTCGGGGTTTCCATTTTTTTAAAAAATTCGGGTGCAAAACTATGGAAACATTATTAATTCCCAACGTTTCCGTATGATTATTTTGTTAAATTATTGTAATGTAAGAATAGCAACTATTAAAAAATGGAGACATTTTTTAGTATAAGAGCCTAGGAAGTGTAAAAAGTAAATGAGAGTTTCAATAATATTAGCAATCTACCAAAACGGCTTTATTATGAAACTCTCAAGTAAAATAGAAAACAAAGACAAACTAATTGAACTTTTCGCCGGATTTTTTGACGAAAATTTTATAAAAGAAACCAGCAGGATAACAAAATTTGTTCAGCGAAAAAGCAAGCTGCATTACGACCTGCTTTCACAGGAAATATTAGACACTACTTTACAAAACGGAACAACACCGGATTGTAAATATCCCTTACACGACTTGCGAGCAAATGATTTACGGTTGGAAGATTTAGGATATTTTAAAGTAGAAAGGGTTAGAGAAATAGAAAAAACAGGAGCCTTTTTCCCGAGTCGTTTAAAATTTGGAGAAAAAAATGGTGCGGGTTTTTTTATTTTTTATTCTGTTTTTGCACCTTGGTAATTATCCTTTTTTTAGGTGTATTTTTCTTTGGTTTTTTCTTTCCACCGGCACCTTTTTTACCTTTTCTACTTTCGTAAAATTACTGTCATTTAAGGTAAGAGTTCTTTTTTTGTAATCTATTATTGCATTAAACAGTAAAAAAATGTCTGCCCCCAGTACTCCATCTATTTCCGGCAACCCCATGGCAACAAACGAAGCATTGACATGAGATAAGTCGAGCATTATTCCAGGATATTCTATTATCTCCAGTTTGCCTATCTTCATTTTTTTTATAATGGTGTGATGAGTGTCTATTTTAGTACCTCCCACACCGGTAGTACTTTTGGAAAACTTGGTTAGTTTTTGCCCTTTTATATGCGTCTGCATCCTTTTTTTGTCGAACACAGTATGAGAGGCACCCGTATCAATAATCATTTTAGTTACTTTACCATTTACCTGCATTTTCATCACCAGGTGAAATCCAAAACCGTGTTTGGATAGAAGTTGAAAAGGAATTATATGTTTCATAATTTTAATAAATACAAGTGGCTACTCAAAGCAGCTTTATTGACAATACATTTATTTAATTAAGCAGTAATCGTGTTTAATACATTATTCATATTTCTTACCGCATCTGCCGATTTTGCAAAGGCAGCTTTTTCTTCGTCATTTAATTTCACATCCGTAATTTTGTCCCAAC
The DNA here is from genome assembly GCA_025363555.1 of Bacteroidota bacterium. Taxonomy (GTDB): domain Bacteria; phylum Bacteroidota; class Bacteroidia; order 2-12-FULL-35-15; family 2-12-FULL-35-15; genus 2-12-FULL-35-15. Next base: position 21,566 of record JANYDQ010000277.1, read on the forward strand.
CGTTTTTTCCAATGATAACAGGAACTCCAAGGCAAATATCTTTTTGTCCGTATTCACCATCAAGATAAACACTGCAAGGAAAAAGTTTTTTCTGGTCGTTCAAAATACTGTCAACCAAAGCTGCAACGGCTGCTCCCGGAGCGTACCAGGCAGAAGTGCCAAGCATTCCGGTTAAAGTAGCCCCTCCCACCATGGTATCGGCAGCTACCTTTTTCAAACCTTCTGCACTTAAAAACTGGGCAACAGGAACCCCTTTGTAAGAAGCCAGGCGGGTAAGCGGAATCATAGTAGTATCACCATGTCCACCTATCACCATGCCTTCAATATCGTTTGCCGATGCGTTTAATGCCATGGAAAGATAACATTTGAAACGGGCACTGTCTAAAATGCCGCCCATGCCAATAATCCTGTTTTTCGCAATTTTACTTTCTTTCAACGCCAGGTAGGTCATGGTATCCATCGGGTTGCTCACTACCACTATTATTGCATCGGGCGAATGTTTCAACACATTTGAAGTAACTGTTTTCACAATTCCTGCATTTATTCCTATCAGCTCTTCCCTGGTCATTCCCGGTTTGCGCGGCACACCGCTGGTTATTACCACCACATCACTTTTGGCGGTTTTTCCATAATCGTTGGTGCTTCCGCTCACTGCTGTGTTAAACCCTGTTAAAGTGGCGGTTTGCATCATATCCAATGCTTTGCCTTCTGCAAAATTTTCTCTGATGTCGAGCAAAACTACTTCCGAAGCTATTTTACGGAATGCTATTACATCGGCACATGTTGCGCCTACATTACCTGCTCCTACTATTGTTACTTTCATATTATGTTTTTAATTAAAATTATTTTTATTTTTCAGAGCGCTAAATTATAAAAGAAATGAGTACATCATTAATTTTTTCGCCAATTGTTTTTCGCTTTGTTGAAAAAATAAAATGGATGCGTTCCGGAAAGACTATTATATATCCCCTATTTTCAAAATTTGTATGGTTTTTTATATTTTTCGTCTAAAAGCGCTGTTATATATCAATATTATTTCTAATTTCACAGCCGGTTTTAAAAAGAAACCATTAAAAAACCCTTAACTATGAAATACAAAATACTAATCTCTATTGTTGCTTTAATAATAACAGCGATATTATTTGATTTTAAAGAAGAAGCGCACGGAAGCTCAAATGGTGCGCCCACCATTGTTACCGGCTCGCCCGGAGACGGAAACAATACCTGTGCAAAATCCAATTGTCATACGGGCTCATCAGTAGTTGTTTCTCCAGGTTGGATAACATCCAACATACCGGCAGGAGGTTATACTCATGGAACCACCTATACAGTGACCGCTACCGCAACAGAGGCATCATTAGTAAAATTTGGTTTCGAAATATCACCCCAAAGTGCTTCCGGCACATTAGTGGGGACATTGGTAGCCGGACCAGGAACACAACTTACAGGAGGTGGAAAATACATTACCCACAGTTCAAGCGGAACCATGGGAACTATGGGATCCCATACCTGGACATTCTCATGGACAGCACCGGCAACCGGAAACACACCCTTTACCTTTTATGGTGCTTTTAACTGTAGTAATAATAATGCAATGAAAACGGGCGATATTATTCACACTTCTACATTAGCTGTAATACCTTCGTCTGTGGGAATTGAAGAAATAGCTGACAAAGCAACCGTAAATTTATTTCCTAATCCTATAAACGATGCCCTGACACTGGAATATACCTTAGCTACAGCATCTCCTGTTTCTGTAACCATGTTTGATTTACAGGGAAGAAAAATTGCTGATTTGATTTCTGAAAAAGAAAAAAATGCAGGAAAATACACTGCAACGATGGATATGAATTCATATCAGCCCGGAATGTATTTTATTACTTTAGCAGCAGGAAATGCTGTTTCTTCAAAGAAAGTAATGATAGTTCGTTAATTTTTAAAATGTAAAATTATTACTTCCGTGCTTAATAGTAAATTAATACCTTTGGTTCTTAATTTACTATTAAACTAAAATGAAAAAACACCACCCGCTTTTACTACTATTTTTTTTCTTTTTTATTATTTCCACTATTTCTTTTTCGCAGGCACCAGCTATTGAATGGCAACATTCATTTGGTGGATCGGCTGACGACAAAGCATTATCAGCCATTCAAACCCTGGATGGAGGTTATATTGCTGCCGGCAGCACCGAATCTGTGGACAGTGATGTGGTGGATAATAAAGTGAAATTAAATTGTTGGGTAATAAAATTATTTAACAACGGAAAGCTGGATTGGAAAAAATGTATAGGCGAAGAAACCGCACACCAGGCAAATGATATAATACAGACTAAAGACAGGTGCTATGTGCTGGCAGGAAGCACCATGCTGAAGGGCGGGAATTATTCCGGCATACACGGAGGCGATGATTACTGGCTCACCAAATTGAATGCCGACCTGGTTGCTCAATGGACGCGAACTTATGGAGGCAAATCGGACGATGTAGCAAAATCAATACAAGCAACCAGGGATGGAGGTTATATAGTAGCCGGCTGGGGCGGGGCTGCGGGAATCAACATTACCCGAAACCTAGGAGGCAATGATTTCTGGTTATTGAAATTAAATAAACAGGGAAGCATCCAGTGGCAAAACAGCCTGGGAGGCAGTGGTATTGACAATGCAGCCGCTGTTACTCCAACTCCGGATGGCGGCTACGTTGCCGCTGGTTATTCAAGTTCCAACAATTTGAATGTAACAGGCAATCATGGCGCTGCCGACTGCTGGATAGTGAAAGTGGATTCCGGCGGAATCATTGAATGGGAAAAAAGCATGGGTGGCAGTAGCTTGGATTATGCTTATTCCATTGAACTGACAAGTGATAATGGTTTAATAATTGCCGGTGCAACAGAATCAACAGATGGGGATGTTATTGGCAATCATGGAAAATCGGATGCATGGATAATCAAAACAGATAGCCACGGAAAAATGGAGTGGCAAAAATGCCTGGGAGGAAAAAATGACGATGCCGCTTATTGTGTAAGGCAAACCAAAGATGGTGGTTATATTATTGCCGGCAGCACCAGTTCCAATGATGGCGATGTAAAAGGAAATCATGGCGGCATGGATGCCTGGATTATAAAACTTGATGAAAAAGGAACTATGAGCTGGCAAAAATGTTTGGGAGGAAGTAAGGATGAACAGGCAAAAACCATTCGTCAAACAGTCGATGGCGGTTATATTATTTCGGCATATTCAAAATCTGCCAATGGTGATGTAAGCTCCAACAAAGGAAATTACGATTACTGGATTATTAAATTAAAACCATAAATTATGAACAAACATTTGTTATTTTGTGTTTCGTTGCTCTTCATCTGTTTTTCCGGAAATATTTTTTCACAGGAAGAAGAAAAAGCCAAAGTGGATACGCTGGATGCAAATACAATAATTATAAGGGCAGGAAACGCAAAGGTTGATTCGGCTGCTGTTCACGAAAAGAAACAGGAAGCTAAGATTGCAAAAAGATTATATAATGATGCTATAAAGGAATACTCCAAATTACTAAAGAAAGATAAAGGAATGTTTGCTCCGTATTATTACATCGCAAAGGTTCACATGAAAACAAAAGATTACAAAGAAGCCATAGAATATTTTACCAAAGCGATTATAATAGATTCTACACACGATGATGCTTTCCGCGACAGGGGCATAGCAGAGGCAGCTTTGGAAAAATATTCGGAAGCAAAAAAAGATTTTAATATAGCAATAAGCTTAAATCCGAACGACCCGATAACCTATTATCAACGTGGAATGCTGGCTGAAAAAGGCAAAGACAAACAGCCGGCTTACGAAGATTATGAAAGTGCATTGGATTTAAAACCCAATTACCCGGATGTGCTTTTCAGAAGAGGAATGTTGCTGACCATGTATAAACAGGATTACGTGCTTGCTATCGGTGATTTTAATAAAGTTACTGATTTAGACTCTGCCTACTATATTGCTTATTTCTGGAAAGGGAAAGCCTATTTTCTTGGAGGAGATTTTAAATCTGCTGATAAAGAACTAACCACCTTTCTTCATATCGATTCCAGCAGCGTAGAAGCAATGATAATGCGCGGTGCAGCAAGATTAAACTATAATGACTATTCGAATTCCATTCGTGATTTTGATGAAGTATTGAAAATAGAACCCAAAAATTTTATTGCTTTAACTAACCGGGGACTGGCAAAAGGAATGCAAAAAAATATTACAGGAGGATTAGAAGATTTAGACCTGGCAATTAAAATAAAATATGATTATTCACCGGCATATATTAACAGGGCACTAGTAAAATATATGAACAAAGATAAAAAAGGCGGGTGTGCAGATTTGAAAAAAGCAGATGGATTGAATAATGCAAAAGCTTATGAATTGTTACAAAAATATTGTAAATCGGAAGTGAAATAAAATAAATGTTATTGGTTAAAATCCCTCTATCTGCTTTGGCTCCTCCCCTGCCCTGTAAACAATTGTGGTGTGCAAACCGTTAGGTTCATATACTACTTTAACAAATCCTGTTTTTTTATCCTCCTGAAAAACGGAGTCGAACTTTTTCTTTTTACGAAGAGGAGATAATTTACTTCCTGCCCCGCTCACAATATATCTGTTGTTATCTCCCATAATGCATTGCAGGTTGTGGTCGTGCCCCGAAGCATAAATAATATTGTTATACTGGTTGAGAATTATTAATATTCTTCCTCGCATTCTTCTGTATTTGGGTTGAGCTAAATCTTGAGAATAAGAACGGTACAAACCCATGAACCCAAAAACACCTAAAGGAGTTTTATTTAATAAAAACCTCGTGGGCTGTTTGTTTTTAGAATGTTGTCCGTTGGAAAACATAGGATGATGAGCAGTTATAATTACCTGCTCGTTATTTTGTTTTGCAACATTCAACAAGCTATCCAGGTGAATATAAAACAATCGTTCAGTATTTTTCTTTGAACCGGTTTTGTTTTTTTTATGCCTGTGAAGAAACCATTGAGTGTCTATGGTAATTAAACGAATGTTTTTATTCAGCATCACCGAAGTTGGTCCGGGCAGCCCATCGGATGGTAGAAATGTCGCATTGTTTTTATTTGCAATGCTTGATTTTGTTTTCAAATATTCGCTTACATATTTTTCCTGGTTTTTTATTCTTTTTAAACCGCTTGATGATTGCTCTGCCCAATCATGATTGCCGGGAATAAAATAAACCTGCCCTTTATATTTGTTTAAAATAGTTAACTCTGATTCCAAATGCGCTGCAGATTTTCTGTCATTCTTTTTTAATCCGGCAGGATAAATATTATCGCCTAAAAAAACTACTGCACTATTTGTATTTTTAAGCAGCTCATCCTGGAGCATTAATAGTGCCTTTCCCGATAAAGTATCCTCACCAGCATCACCAATCAGGTAAACGGAATAGTTGCCTGTGTTTTGAGAAAAAACGGAAAGAGAAAAGACATTAAAAAGGAACAGAATAAGAGATATTGGTTTCATCAGGGCAGGAAATTATTCCCGGATAAATTTATAAGCATCGGCAAGATGTTCGATAATGTCAGATGCAATCATTGTTTCAGAAGTTTTATGATATACCGCAAAATCTCCTGCCAATCCATGTATATATACTCCCATTATACAAGCTTGTTTTGGGGAATAGCCTTGAGCCAGCAGCGAAGTAATAATTCCTGTAAGCACATCACCGCTTCCCCCGGTTGCCATTCCCGGGTTTCCTGTTGAATTAAAATACACTTCTCCGTTAGGAGAAGAAACAGAAGTATGAACACCTTTTAAAACCACAAAAACATTATATTTAATCGAAAAATCAATTTGTTCTTTCAACCTTTCTTCTGAATTGGAAACCTTTCCCACTAACCGTTCGAACTCTTTAATATGAGGCGTGAATATACTGTTTGCAGGAATAAAAGATAGCCATGTTTTATTTTCAGAAAGTATATTAATTGCGTCTGCATCAAATACAACAGGCACAGCGCTATTCTGAATTACCAGTTTTAATACATTTTGTGTTTGTTTCTCATTCCCTATTCCGGGTCCTATTCCTATCGCATTGTATTTTTCAATCCTGATATTATCGGAAATAAAATTACTTTCAGAATCAACATCTGCCATTGCTTCCGGAATTGATGTTTGAATAATATCATAACCACAGGCGGGAATACGAGCAGTTACTAATCCTGCACCGTTATGCACACATGCTTTGGCTGAAAGTACAGCCGCCCCTATCTTTCCTTTGCTTCCGGCAACGATGAGTGCATGTCCGAAATTTCCTTTGTGAGCATTTTTGCTTCTTGTTTTTATAAATGACTTAACATCTTCTTTCGTAATAAAATAATTATTGGTTTGTGTTTCTGAAATATATTGCTGACTTAATCCAATATCAAGCCAATTAAATTCACCAATAAAATCAGCATTTTCAGGAAACATAAAAGATAGTTTAGGAAATTGAAAAGTCAGGGTGAGATCTGCCTTTATGATAGTATCATTTACTCCATTTGATTTATCACCAAACAAACCGGATGGAACATCAATGGAAATAATCTTCAGATTTAGCTGATTAATGAAATGAATACAATCAGCAAGTAAGCCATCTGTAGGTCTGTTAATGCCAGTTCCAAGAAGTGCATCAATAATAAGCGGGGCTTCCCTTCTTTCAAATTCTAAAGACTTGATCTCCTCAACAGAATGTATTTCCTTAAACTCTATTTTGGTTTTTAATCGATCATAATTAACTATAAAATCCTCACTACGTTTTTCAGAATAATTAACAATTATAACCTTGACAAAATAACCATGATCAAGTAAAAATTTTGCCAGAACCATACCATCACCCCCATTATTACCCAATCCGCAAAAAATTACATAATTGCGGATTTCAGTTTTGTTTACGATTGAATCATAAACAGCCCGTGCGGCTCTCTCCATTATATCAACAGAAGAAATAAGTTCCTCTTCAATGGTAAATTTATCCGCTTCGCGAATTTGCTCTACAGAAAATATTTTCATTTTAATAGTTTAATGATGTAACTGATTACAATAACAGTAATTGAAATGACAAAAGAATATTTAATAATGATAGCTCCGTTTTTAAATTTAAAGAACAAATGTAAGAAAGTAATACATAAGGTGAGTAAAACAGGAATTAAAGCAGGATATAAATGAAAGCTCTCCACGCAATTTCCTTTCAGCAATTCAATAAAGGCACGTTGCATCCCGCAACCGGGACAGTCAATTCCCGTTATTGTTTTATAAGGACAAGATAAAAGATGATTTTCTAACCATTGAATAAACAAAATCATTTATTTAAAAATAAAGGAGTCGCGATTAAGCAAGACTCCTTAAAAAAAATAGAAAATTATTAATGTTTTCCCCATACATTCAAAAGTCCGCCGGAAATAGCTGCTCCGATAATACAAATGTAAATAATTAAGAAAATAAGATAGGCGGCAGAAATACATGTTCCTACAATTGCGCAAACTTTTCCAGCTTTCAAATTTTTAAAGGATGCTTCTGTATAGAGAGCAGGGTTTTGGTTATATAATTTGATTGCTTTTCCTGATAATACTAATGCAATTATTCCAAGTATCAAACCTATTATTCCATAACAAAAACAACCTACAATGGAAATGATTCCTAATACCAACACCGCAGTAGCATTAGGTAATTGTTGCTGCCAGAAGGGTTGAGAAAATTGTTGTTGAAATTGCGGATTAGTGTTTTCCTGGTGGGGTGTTCCCTGATTTTCCATATTAATTATTTTTAATTTTTTTCGAAAGTAATAAGAATATCTCTGATAGGCAAAATTATTTACCTGCAAAGGAAAGAATGAATTTTTAAAACTTGCGGAATCAGCAATTGCATTTCATCATTATGAATAACAAATTGCGAACGTTTAATCTTTTCTTCATCACTTATTTGATTCTTCATGCGTTGCTCCACCTGTTCCTTCGTAATACCACCTCTGTGCATGGCTCTTTGTATTTTTAAAGCAATGGGAGCGGTAACGGTGATAACAGTATCAACCTGTTTGTTGGCACCACTTTCGAATAAGATGGCAGCTTCTTTTAAAATATATTGTGGATCAGAATGTTTTTTTACCCACTCCTCAAATCTTACTCCTACAGCGGGATGTAAAACAGAATTGAGCTGATGCAATTTCTCTTTGTTACTGAACACAACAACAGCTAATTTGCTTTTGTCAATCTTTCCCTCTTTATCAAGAACAGCTGCACCAAAAAGTTTACTAATTTTATTGTTTAACCTTGAATCATTATAAAGTAATTTTTTAGATTCTTCATCCGCATAAAATACCGGGATACCAAGCAACTCAAACACTTTGCATATAGTGGTTTTACCACTGCCCATTCCGCCTGTTATCCCCACTTTTATCATCTCTTACTTCTTAATAATGTATTCCACTTTTTCAGGATATATTTTCACTGCTCGGATTTCGGAAGGGTATTTAACCAGTTGTACTTTCAATTTATTATTACCTGTTTCAATGGTTTTATAGTCAACAATTGCTTTAAATTGAGAAACATTTATCTTTTCATAGTTATCAAACGCTACATTATATTTTACAGAAATTTTATCAGGGAACGTTTTTAAAACAAACCGCAACGGAAGGTTTTCTACCTCAAGAGGGATTTCAATAACAGCTTCTGTAAATTTAGTAACGTTAAGAGTAGCCTGTACCGATGGTTGCGACAACTCCGCATATTTCAAATCCGGCGTTTTGCTTATATTTAATTTTAGTGATACCGAACCGGTAACGTTTTTCAAATTAACCGGAACTGTTTCCACCTGCTTGATTTTATCCACAACATCCGATGCTCCCGAAACATCAATAAATGCGGGTGTTAAAATGAGACTGTCCTTTTGCTGGTATTGATTTTGAAAAGTGATAGACACTTTTGCCCTGACAGGAACCCGCTTTGTTTCTTTTTTATTATAATTCAGAAAAATGGCACCGGGATATACTTTCAGAATTTTAATAGCACTGTTAAACTGCGAAGTAATTTTATCAAGCCGGGAATTGCTTAGCAGGTAATAATGATTTTTTGACGTAAGTGGTGTCGCGTCTTGTATATCAATAGAAAGGGTTACGCTTTTATGTCTTAACTGGTACCACAATAAATTAAAACCGGTTGACTGAATATCTATATCAATTATGTCGGGCAACGGGTTTGCAATTACTTTGTCAGCGGGAAAATTAATATACTTAACCGGAAAATTTACCGATATTACATACTCCTTGGAAAGCATCATCATCAGCCAGAAAAATACAGAGATGACCAGGCAAAATGAAAAAGTAATCACCCGGCTTTTAAAACGACCTTCTGTTCCGGCTATATGTCTTATTCTTCTTAACACACTTTCTTCGTATTATTTTACGACAAATTTACAAAACGATTCAACAAAAAAAATAGCGTTGAGCAATTTCATTACTCAACGCTATCTAACCTCGCAATCAATTACTATTTAGGGTCTGAACCAATCAGTGAGGATGAATCCATGGATACAGCACTCTTTTCAATTTTCAGCTTGTGTCCTCCTTCTACTTCTATGATAAAAGTTTTTTCCTGCACCTCCACTATTTTCGCGTGAATACCTCCAATAGTTACAATTTTATCGCCTTTGGCAATGTTCTCACGAAATTTCTTTTGGTCTTTCGATTTTTTTAATTGAGGGCGAATCATAAAAAAATAAAATACTACAATGATTAAAATTAAAGGAATAAATTGCCCCATTGGGTTTCCTCCTGTTGCGCCACCTGTCATTAATAATGTGTTGATCATTTTCTTGTTTTTTGTTTTTATTGTTATTACTATTTATTTGTTATTCTTGTTCTACTCTTCGGGTACATTTATAATGGAAGTAATGGTTAATACCCGAGTGCTGGGATTACAGTTAGTAACCAGGGTTACAGTTTTTTCCACCATGCCTGATTTTCCTTCGCTGTTAAACACTACATCTATTTTCGATTCCTGTCCGGGTTTTACAGCCCCTTTAGGATACGTAGGAACTGTGCAACCACAACTGCCCTGTGCGGATGAAATAACCAAATCAGAACCGCCTGTATTTTTAAATACAAACGAATACGAAACTTTTTCTCCCTGGGTTATTCTTCCGAAATCGTGCTTCTCTTCGTTAAAAACCATTGCTGGTGCAGACCCCGGCAGAGCAGGTTTGCCTGATGCGGTGGATGGCACATTTATTACATCTGTTGAAATGGTTGATGAACCCTGGTCTTTCGGTTTACAAGAAACAGAAAACAAAATGACTGAACCAATTATTATATTAAAACTTAACTTCATACTATTATTTTTCACCGTTACTTATTATTTATTTTTCTACTCCATTAATCCTCTTCCCATTTTATTCAATTTGTTTTCACTTTTTAAATCAGCTACCAGCTTATCTAAAATACCGTTAATGAATACCTTGCTTTTTGGGGTGCTGTATATTTTCGAAATTTCAATGTATTCATTCAAACTTACTTTAACAGGAATGCTTGAAAAATGGGTTACTTCCGAAATTGCCATTTTCATCAGCAAAACATCCATCATTGCTATACGCTCCACTTCCCAGTTTTTGGTTTTATCGCCAATTAACTTTTCTATTTCTTCGTTTTTGAGAATGGTTTGCTCAAACAATTCTTTTACAAACAGCTCGTCCTCTTCTTTGTCTTTATACATCGGAATCAAATTAAATTCCACCGTACTGTCTTCTTTAAACGATTCTATTGTTTTTACAACCATAGGATTTACAATGTAAATATCATCGCCCCAGTTCAAATCTTTTTCCTCGTAATAATGATTCATCAAATCGAAGTCGGCTATGTTTTCTGTAAAAATATCAAGTATTAACTTCTGATGTGTTTTGTATGAATCATCGGCTACAAACATGTATTTCCAGTAGTGGTCGGATGCTTTTATGTTCTTGAAAATCTTTTTTACCAGTTCAAAATCATTGTTCCAGTTTATTCTCCTGTTGTTTATTTCTCTTTTTAAATGAATGTTTTCACTCAATTGCTGAATGAATTTATTTTCAATAAACTTTAAATTCGGATTCAGATTTTCTTTTGTTGCCAGGTGTTTCGATTTCGCATCCTCCGTTATCACCGAAGCAACATGCCTCAACTCCAGCAATAGCGCTAACTGATAAATGTACAAATCATAAATCTTATCTATTGCATTAAACAAATTGCGCTCGCCCTTTGCCAAATCTTTTGTATCCGATTGGAAAAAGCTGTACAATGCCCGCATCACTATTATTCTAATATACCTCCTGTTTAACATTACCTCAACGAATTACGAATTTTAACGAATTACGAATAACAACAATTTTTACTTCAATAAATAATTACAAAGAACCATTAAAAACTCAACTTTACTTTTCCTATTTCAGCAATGCGCTTTTCTGCAATCCTGTTTGCAGCCATATAGGTAGGGATGTTCTGCTCTTTTGCTATTTTAAAAATAGATAACGTAGTGTCATATATTTTCTCCGCATGAGCCATGGCGCGTTCGCGGTTATAACCCTGCAATTCGTAAAACACATTGATAATACCTCCTGCATTCACAACAAAATCTGGAGCGTATAAAATGCCTTTTTCAATCACCATTTTGCCATGCACGTTTTCATCGGCTAACTGGTTGTTTGCTGCACCGCAAATAATGGCACATTTTAAACGATTCAACGTATCCGTATTAACAGTTGCGCCCAAAGCACAGGGAGCATAAATGTCCATGTCCAAATCGTACAACTTGTTTGCGTCCTGTATAATTTCTGCACCCGAATGTTTTGCAACTGCTTTCAACCGGTCTTCGTGAATATCGTATATAGAAACCTTTGCGCCTTCTTTTACCAGGTGTTTCACCAGGTTATCGCCTACGTTACCAATTCCCTGCACCACTATTTTCTTGCCTGCAAGGCTATCGCTTCCCCATTTTTCTTTGGCAGATGCTTTCATTGACAAATAAACACCATACGCTGTAACAGGCGATGGGTCGCCACTGCCACCCATATTCACAGGCAAACCACTCACAAAATCTGTTTCCATTTTAATGTACTCCATATCCCGGGTGTTTACCCCTACATCTTCGGCAGTAATGTATTTTCCGGAAAGACTGTTTACAAACTTTCCGAACCTGCGCATCAGTACTTCATTCTTTTGAGTCTTGGCATCGCCTATAATTACTGCTTTTCCCCCACCTAGGTTCAACCCCGCCACAGATGATTTATAAGTCATACCACGCGAAAGGCGCAACACATCGGTCAATGCTTCCATTTCATTATTATATGCCCACATACGAGTGCCGCCCAAACTGGGACCCAAAACGGTATTGTGTATCGCTATAATTGCTTTCAAGCCTGTGTCGTTGTCGTTACAAAACACCACCTGTTCGTGGTTATGCAATGCCATTTGAGCTATAACAGGGTTTTCTGCCAAGGAAGATTTTTTGATGTCCTGAACTTCTATCATCGTTTAAAGTTTTAAGAATTTATTTGTTGGTGTCTTTATTTAATAAGTAATTTTGCCCCCTTTAAATTCAAAGGTTTTACATTATCAATGGCAAAAGTAAATTTAATTTTTAAAAGCCGACAAAAGTAATTCAAAATAGCGCACGAAACAGGTTTATTTAACTAAAAAATAATAATCATACGTATTTTTTGAAATACAATATCAACACCTTACGCCTTCATCCTCTCTGCCTAAAGAAAAGAGAGGTGAGAACCGGTGATGTACTCATAAAAATAGAAATTAAATTACAAAGTGTTTCACACTTAGGCTCCCCTCCCCTTTCTTCAAGGGGAGGGGCCGGGGTGAGGTCTTACAAAACAAATATGAAATCACTCAAACACATTAACAAGTATTTTTTGAAATACAAATGGCGATTGATATTAGGAATAGTTTTTACTGCTATTTCAAACGTTTTTGCGGTGTATTCGGTAACTTTTGTGCGCACTGCTTTCGATTACCTCAAAGAAATTCAAACAGGTACACCCGCAGGCATCAACCCTTATCACCAGCTGTGGCTTTATGCCGCAATGATAGTGGCACTTGCAATGGTAAGCGGTTTCTTCCTCTTTTTAATGCGCCAAACCATCATCGTGATGTCCCGTCTCATTGAAAAAGATTTGAAAAACGAAATATTTGAGCATTACCAGCAACTCGATATTAGCTTTTACAAACGCAACAATACTGGCGATTTGATGAACCGCATCAGCGAAGACGTAAGCCGTGTGCGTATGTACATTGGTCCGGCTATCATGTATATTGTAAATACCATTATTACTTTTATTCTTACCATTGTAGTAATGACAGATGTAGATTTAAAACTCACCCTGTATGTGCTCCTCCCCTTGCCGTTCCTTGCCGTTTCCATTTATTATGTAAGTAATATCATCAATAAAAAAAGCACCAAAGTGCTGGAACAACTCTCTGACATCACCACACTTGCCCAGGAAGCCTTTTCGGGAATACGGGTGTTAAAAGCATACGGGCGCGAACAGCATTCCATCAACGAATTTGCAAAGCAAAGCATTGAATACCGAAAACGCACCATGGGACTCGTCAAAATAGAATCCCTCTTTCAGCCTTTTATGATTTTGCTGATTGGGTTAAGCACCATTTTTACCATTTACATTGGCGGTATGCAGGCTATTTCCGGCAAAATAACATACGGAAACATTGCCGAATTTATTGTCTATGTCAATCGCCTTACATGGCCCATAGCTTCACTCGGCTGGGTTACTTCCCTTATACAACGCGCTGCCGCTTCGCAAACGCGCATCAATGAGTTTCTCCACACATTGCCCCAGATAACCAACACCGCCACCCGCCAAACCATCTTGCAAGGCGATATTGAATTCCGAAACGTGTCCTTCACTTATCCCGATTCCGGTATAAAAGCATTGAATAATGTTTCGTTCAGCATCAAACACAATTCTTCCCTCGCCATTATTGGGCGCACCGCTTCCGGAAAATCAACCATTGCCAATTTGCTGTGCAGGTTGTACGATGTCGATTCGGGAGAAATACAGATTGATAACATGGATATCCGTCACCATCATTTGTATTCCTTGAGAAGTCAGATTGGATATGCACCCCAGGAAGTATTTTTGTTTTCAGACACAATAGCTAACAATATTGGCTTTGCAACCTCTGCCCCCGAAACCACATCACCTCCTCCCTCTCCCACCTCTCCCCCTGCCACCATTCGCAACGCTGCTATTGTTCAGGCAGCAAAAGATGCTGCTATTTATGCTAATATTATAGAGTTTCCTGCCGGGTTTGAAACTATCGTTGGAGAACGCGGTATTACCCTTTCCGGCGGACAAAAACAGCGGATTTCCATCGCAAGGGCATTAATCAAACATCCCCAACTGCTCATTTTTGACGATTGCCTTTCAGCTGTCGATACACAAACCGAAGAAGAAATACTCACTAACCTGAAACGCCTCATGAAAAACAAAACTTCTATTATCATCAGCCACAGGGTTTCTTCGGTCAAAAACGCTGATAATATCATAGTCCTCGATGCCGGACAAATAGTCGAAACAGGAAAACATACCGATTTAATGAAAAAACAAGGCGTGTATTTCGAATTATATAAAATGCAATTGCTCGAAGAGGAAGTACATTAGTGCTCTGATTATTGACATTACCACTCACCCCTTCATCCCTCTCCTTTTTTACAAAGCACTTCACATCCCAGCTCCCCTCTCCCCAATGTCATTAAGTTAAGGAAATGATTTTTGCCTTGAAAAGCCCGAAGGACTTGAATTTGAATAGCCCCGAATGAAATTCGGGGAAACAGAACAGAATAAATAATCAACAACCCTTAAAGGGTTCAATATAATCCCTGA
>JANYDQ010000378.1 GCA_025363555.1 Bacteroidota bacterium
GCAGGACAATCAGCTGCTCCGGAAACAGGAGCAATGCTGTAAGTTGCTGTTGTTCCGCATACCGCTGTGTCTCCGGTAATAATTCCCGGTATAGGTGGCTTTCCTGTTATTGCAAAAGTGGCAGGTGCGCTTGTTCCGCAAGTGTTAGATGCTGTACAAGTTATAGATCCAGGTTGTACTGATGCAAAAGTTACAGTAATAGAATTTGTGCTTGAACTTCCTGTCATTCCCGAAGGTAGGTTCCAGGTATAGCCTGTTGGGTTTGCATTCGCATCAACTCCAACGGTATAAGTAGTCGTTGTTCCTGCCAATCCGCAAATTCCATTTATTCCAGAAATTACAGGTGTGGCAGGTGGTGCTGTGCAACATGCCGTTGGTACGGCTCCTATCCATTTACCTGTTCCTCCAGGAGCATTACCTACATTTACACTTGGGTCGAGTGTGTTGGTTGCTTTATTTATTATACTTACTGTACTGCCCCCGTTATTCTTTACATATACTTTGTTACCATTAGGAATAAAATTTATTCCTGCCGGACCCGCTCCTACAGTTAATGGAGGTGAAATAGTATATGCTGTGGGATTAAGACCGGAAAGATTGGTAACATCTATTTTACTTACATGGCTGTTATTGTAATCTTCTGTATATAATGTATTGCCATCGGGACTAATGCAAACTCCATATAATGCATTACCTCCTACTATAATGGTAGCAAATACTACATCAGTAGCAGCATCTATAACGCTGACAGTACCATCATTAGAGTTACCTACGTATATCTTATCTCCCGTTGAGCTTACACATATAGGGCGAGGGTAATTACCCACTGGTATTGGATTTCCGCCATTTAATATTGTTCCTGTCGCACCATCTAAATCGTAAACAAAATTCGCTGTTGTACCTGTAGCATACACATGATTGCCATTGGGACTAACCGCTATTTCGCAGGGAAAATAAGGAGTAAAAGTAGCCCATAGTGTATTAAAGGTGTGGACAGATGGCGTTACATTTACCGCTACCGCCAATCCGGGATTACCAAAAAGCGATACATATAATGTATTACCATTAATAGGATTGATAGTAAGCCCTATTGGATTGGGTCCTGCAGCGAATATATAATCCTGGTGGTAAGTACAGGCATTAATTACACTTACTGTACCACTTGTCCAACTGGCTACATACACCCAATTCCCGTCAGGGCTAATGGCTACAGCTCCCGGTCCCACGCCTGTAAAACCATCTGTTGATATTCCCTGTCCGGGTACGTTAGTACCTGATGCTGTAATTAAATGCAACAATGCATTATTATTAGCAACATCCAAAACGGAAATCGAGTTATCGTTTCCGTTGCTTACATAAGCCCTTTGCGCATAACCATTCATTACAAAAAATGATAGCAGTACGCCAAGCAGGCAGCTCACTCGTTTTCCAAAATTATTTCTTTGGAAATTTGTTGTTCCACTATTGGAACTGTTTTGATTTGTAATTGTTTTTTTCATTTTGTTTTTTGCGTAGTCGCCCACATTGATTTAATTGATTTAGTTTATATTAATTGATTGTAATTTTATAAAAAGACATTTAATAGGTTTTAAAACTTATTGTTTAAATTAACTTTTACCCGTTTATTCTGCCCCCACCATAAGGCAATGATTCCGGACCGGCTCCGGCTGTGTTATGTGCTGTACTTTTCCAGAACAATGGCACATTGAGATAATCAGCAGGTAGGTTTACTGTTGCACTGCTTTTGGTGTATTGTGTTTTCGGATTGGTAACATTGATATACTTCAAATCATCAGAGGGGTCTGCTTTAGTTACCCGGTGCGTGTAATCATCAGCATTTGCAACAGGGTCGTGGTGAACATCGGCTGTTCCCAGGAAATCCCCGTTTGTTATCGAACCATTAATAACCTGTCCCGGAAGCGGTAAGGCAGTAACATTGGTTTCTGTAATCTCAAAACCTTCTGCTATCCACGCATCGGGATTGTTGGGGTCTTCAATTTCTACTGTCGAAGCCAGCACATTATACGCACTTATGGCATCATCCTCTTTGGCGTGCACCACTCCGGTAGCAGCCATATCGGCATTGTGCTTGTTTTTTTTATCCACTATGGCGTCTCGTAAGGCGTCCGATGCTGTGGTAGTAAGTGTTCCTTTGGCTGCAATTTGAACGTTTGCACTGCCGGAAGTATTAGCTCCTACTGTTTCTGATTTTTCTTTAACCTCCACCGGAGTGTTATGAGAATTAATTCTTTTGATTTTTGCTGCTCTGTGTGCCATTTGTTTTTTGTTTTAGATTAATTGTTTTTATTTATTGATTTATTGTGTTTTAAAATTTAGTAAAGCAAACCCTGCGCTTGTTTTTTTCTTCCCGGCAAAGCTCTTTGTTCAATTGAGCAAGCAACTCTGCCTGTTGTGAAAATGGTTTGTACAGTTGTACAAAAAGCTTGTACGCCTGGAGAAATCGTTTGTACAGTTGGAGAAATCGTTTGTACAGTTGTACAAGAAACAAAACCAGTTGTACAAGCCGCTGGTACAGTTGGAGAAATGACTTGTAAAGTTGGAGAAATGATTTGTACAGTTGTACGGATAGCTTGTACAGTTGTACAGCTAATTTGTACTATAGGCGAAACTCCCTGCTCAATTGAGCGAACGGCTTTGCGAAGAGTGTTTTTTATAAAAACGTTTATTTTTTTAAAGGAAAGACTAATTAGAAATTTATTGAATGCCTCTGAAAGGCTTGTAAATTCAATATGTTTGGTAAATTGTTGCATTTTTGTTTTTAAAATCCGTCTTATAGATATTGTAAACCATGTTTGAAATTCGAGTGCAAAAATACCTGGCTTAAACAGATACCGCAATAACCATTTATGGTAATAGACTTTTTAAGTCTCGTACATCATCTCGTTTTTTTTAGAATTTTCTCTTGTTACTTAGTTATACATCATCCTTATTCATTTATTTTCAGCCATTGAGGTATTTCTTATAACCTCACACCCATTACAAGTATATCATCTATCTGCTCTATTTCTTTTCTAAAGTCAATAATAAATTTATCTAATTCCAAACCTTGTTCCTGCATAGAAAGATGCTGAATAGAAAGTACTAAATCTTTAAATCTTTTTCTTGTTAATTTTTTTAGTCCAGTAGCTCCGCCAAACTGGTCGGCAAAACCATCGGTGAACAGATAAATGGTATCTCCCCTGTTTAAAGAAAATGTATGATTGGTAAATGGTTTATTATTATCATGCATTCCTATTGGCTGTTTGTCGGCTTTGGTTTCTATTAATTGATAATTACGTGCTTCCTCATTATTCATTATCAATTTTTCATTTTCCATTCTTTTCACTATCCATAGCGGGTTGTTAGCTCCTGCCCATTGCAAAGTATAGCTTTCGTCCTGCCCTCTCTCCTTGGCAGAGGGATTCAGGGAGAGGCTACACAGTGAAATATCCATTCCGTCTTTTATATCTTCTTCACTTTTACTAAAATTTTCTATTACTATCTCTGCGGTTTTATCGAGTATGGCGGCTGGTTGAGTTAAACCAAATTCTCTAACAGCTCTGTTCAACGCATTATGACAAACTACCGAAACCATGGCTCCTGGCACACCATGGCCTGTGCAGTCGGACGCAGCGAATAAAATGATGCCAGATTTTAGATTCGAATTTTCAGATGGATGCACAATATTTGAAATTTGAAATTTGGAATTTATTGTTTCCATCCAGTAAAAATCTCCGGCAACAATATCTTTCGGTTTATACAGTATAAATGAATTTTCTAAATATTGTTTTACAATGCGAGTTGGAGGTAGAATAGCAGTCTGTATTCTCAAAGCATATTCAATTGAATGAGTTATTTCTTTGTTTTTTTGTTCTACAATTACTTTTTGTTTTTGCGTTTCCTTTTCTTTTATCTCTATTATGTTTTTTTGTTTTTGTGTTATTTTAAAACGGTTAAACATAACTCCCCCAAAAACCATCAGCAAGACTAAGCCGCCATATAGGGCGTAACTTTTTGTTTGTTCCTGTTTCAATTCTGCGGAAATTACTTTTTTTTCTTCTCCCGATTTCACACTGTCTGCCACCATTTTTTTATCATATTCAAATTTCAGTTCTTTGCGTGTAATATCTTTTGCTTTTTCCTGAGAAAAAACACTGTCCTTTATTTCTGTATAATTCCTGTAACTTTCAATTGCTTCTTTGCAATTGCCCTCTAATTTCTGAACTTCATACTTTGCATTATAAAATTCCTGTAAAGCGGCCAGAAAACCAATTTCTTTAGAAACAGAAAGCGCTTTGTTTAAATATTCATTCGCTTTATTTAGTGCTTCTGCTTTACTAATGCTGGATTTTACTTTATTTTTTTCGCTATAACATTTTGCAATTTCTAAATAGGTAATGCCAATGTTGCCAAGGTTTGCTGCCACCAGATTTTTGTTTCCCAACTCTTCAGCCATTTTTAAAGCTTTAAAATAAAATTCCAAACCTGTATTAAAGTCTATTCGTTTTTTATAAATATTTCCAAGGTTTCCGAAATTTCTTGCTATGCCACTTTTATCTCCCAATTCTTCATTCAATTTTAATGCTTTATTATAATATTCCATTGCTTTGGCATAATCGTTTTTCGCTTTATAAACAATTCCAATACTCTCCAGGTCGGATGCTATATAGCTTTTATCACCCAACTCTTCATCCATCTGCAATGATTTTAAATTATATTCCAATGCCTTAACATAATCCTTCTGGTTTAAATAAAGTACTCCAATGTTACCAAGGTTTACTGATATTCCACTTTTTCTACCCAACTCTTCTTCCATCTTTAAAGCGTTAAAATAATATTTCAATCCCATTGGAAAATCGCTCTGGCTGGTATAAACATTTCCAATGCTTGTTAATGTGGTTGCTACGCTTTTTTTATCTCCCAACTCTTCCATTATTTTCAATGCTTTTAAATAATATTCCAGTGCCTTTGGGTAATCGTTTTTATCTGAATAAACATTTCCTATGTTTCCCATATTTCTTGAAACACTTTTTTTGTCCCCCAGCTCTTCATTTATTTTTAATGATTTAAACCAATAATCTAATGCTTTTATATAATCGGATTTCTTATTGCTGTTAATTCCCAAACAATTATTTGCTTCTGAAATTCCTTTTTTCCAATTCAATTTTTCTGCAACCATTAAAGCCCGCTCACCATATTTTATGCCTTCCTCGGGGTTAATTCTGGAGTAGGTAAATGATAAATCATTCAAAAGATTTACTTTGTTAGTGTCTTCTTTAGCCTTTGGTAATTTAAAAAGTAAAGAATCAATACGGGCTTGTCCTTTTTTTTTCTGAGCAATGCAGGGGTTCTGATTGACAAGTATGAAAATACAAATAAATGAAAGTACACTCGTTTTCATAAAAACTTTTTCTTAATTTTTTTATTTTCCATAAAACATGACAGGTTATAAAAATCCTACCACATTTAGCCATTGATATTTCGAAATAACTCTCTCTGTATATTCCTTTTAAAATCTGGAGCAAAAGTACAGAGGTGGAAAGCCTTGCGCAATAACCATTTCGGGTAATGCATAGTAGGAAAGAAAATATAAAGGGTGCTGATTTTCTGCTAAAAGGCAGAAGGAAAATGATGTGGACTTATTTTGGGAATGCTTTATTCAGTGCTTCTACTTTATTCTGCACCTGTAGTTTTTCGTATATATTCTGAATGTGTTTCTTCACTGTTTCATAGCTTATGTCAAGCTCAGTGGCTATTTCTTTGTACAAAAAACCTTTCGCCAAAAAATCAAGTATCTCTTTCTCGCGATTGGTTAATATTTCGGTATTGTTTTTTGTTTTTTGCAATGAGATAACCACTCTTCGTGCTATTTCAGGGCTCATGGGCGAGCCGCCATAGTACATTTCTTTTATTGCTTCCAATATCTGTGCAGGTGAAGTTCGTTTTAAGATATAACCCGAAGCCCCTGCTTTCAAGGCATTAAAGATGTTATCGTCATCTTCGAAAACAGTTACCATCATAAAATGCGAGTCCGGCATTTTCTCTTTTAAAATGGAAACACATTCGATGCCTTTCATACCGGGCATTTGAATGTCCATCAAAATAATATTTGAAATAAATTTCGGAAGCTCCACCACTGCTTCATCAGCCGTAGAAAAAACGTTAGTACACGAAAAACCCGCTGAACCATTGATAAGCACACGCATTGCTTCACGTATATCATTATTGTCTTCTACTATTGCAACTGTTATATCTTCCATGTCTGCCTATTATATGACTGCAAAATTATTCATTAAAACATTATAAAATATAACCATTTCTGGTAATGCCACCTCACCCCTTTATCCCCTCACCTTGAAAAAAGGAGAGGGGGTAATTGATGAGATACTTAAAAACACATAGTACGTCAGGTTCCGTCACCCCTCTCCTTTTTTCAAGGAGAGGGGCCGGGGGTGAGGTCCTATACCGGGATAGAAATTTCTATATGTGTTCCCCCATTATTTTTAATATAAAACGTACCTCCAATATCCTTCATCCTTTTCTCCATATTTCCCAAGCCGTTTCCAAACTCTGAAAGCTTCATCGGGTCGATGCCTTTGCCATTATCACTAATGGTGATGGATAATGAATGAGAAGAAATATCAAATTGAAGCGTTGCATTGTCTGCTCCTGAATGTTTCAGCACATTATGCAATGCTTCTTTTACTACAAGAAAAATATTTCTTCTTACTTTACCATCGATATGTATTAACGGAACTGATTCGGGAAGGATGACAATACAACGGATGGGTGTGGTTTCAAAAAACTCCATGGCATACTTTCGTGAATAAGCAATAAGATTAGACAGTTCATCGTTTTTTACATTCATACTCCAGATAATATCTCCCATCTTTTCCACCATCTCGCGGCTGGAGCGCGAAATAGTTTCCAGGTGAGGTTTCATATCTTCGCCCGAATTATTGCGGTTAATCATATCGCTTAGCAGCGAAATTTTAGATAAGCCCGAACCCAAATCATCGTGCATTTCAGCACTAATTCTTTTCCTGTCTTCTGCGATGGCTAATAATTGTTTTAATTCTCTCTTTAGCTGAAAACGATATGCGATATAGATAAGAGTAATGATGAATATTATTATCAGTATCCTGAACCACCATGTAGCCCAATAGGGTTTATTTATTGTAAACCTGAATGATGAATTATTGTAAAACCATTTGCCGTTGCCGGTGCGCACCTGCACTATAAATTGATAAGCGCCCGGTGACAACTCCGGATAAATAACAGTACGTGATTTGGCGTAGTTCCATTCCTTATCAACCGGAAACAACCGGTACCTGTACTCAATCGACTTTGCATCACGAAACGAAATGCCTCCATACATTATTCTTATATTATTTTCATCATACGCAAGAGTATAGTCCGGCTTAAGTTCCACATTCTTATTATTAATTTCCAGGAGGGTGATATACACGCGGGGTGCTTCTGCAACGATGTGCAACTCTTTTTCGTTAAACACCAACAGCCCATGATCGGTGCTCAATAATATTTCACCATTGTTTTCAGAAATTGAATTAATAGAACCGCATAACAAACCATTAGCAGGATTGTAGTTCTTTATTTCTCTCACATTATCTTTATCAAAACTAATAACCGACAAGCCGGTATTCAACCCCAGAAATATCTTTTGAGAAACAGAATCGTAATACAAACTTGCACACACATTGCTTTGCAAGCCGTTGGTAGTATTAATAAATTTAATATCATCCCCTTTAATTATCGCCAGCCCATTATCGCGGGTAGTAACCAGCATTGTTCCGTTCCTGGTTTTACTAATGTCATCAATCCATCCGTTAAACGATTTTATCTCGTGATGAAAATCAACCAACAAATTATTTTTATAATTATAAAGTCCCTTCTCTGTGCCTATCCATATATCATTAATAGTTCTTTCGCAAACAGAATAAATCCGCCAATACTTATCAGCCTTTAAATTAACTTGTTTTAATTTACCATTACTATATCTTACAAAGTGGTTATATCCACCTATTATTACATCTCCGTTACAGAACCTGGCTATTGATTTAGTAACTGATATAGACGTGTACAGATTTTTTATTTCTATTCCTTGCTTATAAAGCAGCTTATTAAAACTGAGTATATATGCACTATTATCTCCTCCTTGTATTATCTTTCGTATTTCGCCAAAGTTTGTATTTACAGGCTTTTCAACCGCATTGTTGGTACCAATGGTATTTACAAAACCATTCATCGTTCCACAAATTATTCCGTCATCCTTCATCCGAAGGGCAGCAGTAATATTATTATCCTGTAAGCCTGCAGCTTTGTTAAACAACCGGATATTAAGCGATGGCACCATTAGCAAACCTTCGCCCTTGGAGGCAAACCAAAAATTGTTATCCTTATCCTGAAAAATATTAGTAATAGATATTCCATCAAAATAGGAATGCACATCTGTAAGCATAGCATTTTCATCAATCTTAAACCGGAAAAGATGAGCAATATCTGTATTCCAAAAATAACCCTCATTGTCTGATATTATTACACCGCCCTTTTTATTACTGATTGGTTTTTGATTGCCGAGGTAGTTTATCTTTTGGTTTTTATAACCATACATTCCGGAATCAGCTACTATAAGTAAAACATCCTGTAACTTGTTATAATAGGTAATATACTTGCCATGTTCAACTATATTCAATATTTTGGCATTGATGTTTTTTCCATTATCAATTAAATTATTGTCTTGAGCAATTAAAACAGAGCTATCTCTTTTTTCAAAAATGTTAGTACATCTTTCTTCTTTATAAATTTGCAGGGTGGTATCTTTAAGAACATAAATAACTTTTTCATTTGCATAAATCAAAACATCTCCATTATATAAAGGAGTAAACGCAATAGCAAAATGTTTAAATTCTAATTGTTTTAACCAAGGCGTATTGCTGCTGTTATGTATAGTTCCATCATAGTAAGCCATTGGTCCGGTAAAAGATTTAAACCAAATGCGCCCTCGTTTATCTTCCGTCACCATCAACACTTCGTTATCCGGCAAACCATTTTCTATGCTGAAGTTTTCAAACCTGCTTCCATCAAACCTTGAAGCGCCTTTACTTGTTGCTAACCAAATGTAACCTTTTGAGTCCTGGGTAATCTGGTAAATTTCATTACTTGATAAACCATCGTCCACAGTATATTTTTTGTAAACCGGGTTTTGGGAAACACAATGGAAAGTGAGTAGAATAGAAACCAGGAAGAATGTAAAACGCAACAAAAAATTATGACTTAGAAAATTACATTTCATAAATATGTTTAACACTATTTTGTTGAATTATTGCTTTACTTATTCTTTTCTTGTTTTAAGTAATTAAAAAATGAATTGACGGAAGAATGACTTCAACTCACCTTTCTGCAATCACGTTGTAATAATAAGCAATTTAATCTACACTACTTTGTCATTATTTTTAATCTTATAAATAAAAAAACTCCTGTTTTGTATTTCTACAAAACAGGAGTCAGTTAATTTATCTATTTATACTTACTGCTTAATCACCGTTTGCGAGTGAATTACATTCGAATCAACATCCAGTAGTCTTACAAAATACATTCCGTTTTTGTATTCTTCTATGTTTGTTTTCATCGTGTTGCTTCCGCTTACAATTTGGTGTTTTTCATGGATAACCAGGTTACCCAATACATCATACACTTCTACTATCACATCTTTATCCATGTCTGATGTTACATCTATTGTAAATTCAGATGATGTTGGATTCGGATAGATGTTGG
>JANYDQ010000059.1 GCA_025363555.1 Bacteroidota bacterium
TGCTCACGCTGAATCTTACAACGCAAAACTAAAATTGTTTAGGGCTAATTTAAGAGGGGGGAAGGATGTGAAATTTTTTCTCTTTAGGTTAGAAAAGCTCTTCGCTTAATTTTTTTACTCCCTACAAAATTACGTTGACCCCGAAATTTCCTGTAAAGCCGATTTCTTTAAATTATGTACTATGGGATTAAACTGTTTCAATTTCTGCTTTAACAAAGTGCTTTGTATTGTGGTGTAACATCCACATCATAATCGGCATGAGCGAAGACCCTTTGCCAGCCGGAGCAAACCATTGCATCATGATAAAATAACCAATTAGGTTCAAATGTGGTACGGATTGTTGCGGATGTTTCACGTATGGTCTCATCCGATTTACGGATGGTTGCAAATGTTTCACGGATGGTCTCATCGGTTGTACGGATGGTTGCAAATGTTTCACGGATGGTCTCATCCGCACTGTTTTTGGTCTTATCCTTACTGCTTTTGGCTAAAGCAGGTATGAGAGTAAATAAGAAAATAATTAAATGTAATTATGGTGACCTCGAGGCTGTCTCAAAAGTGAGCAGCCTCTTTTTATTTTATACCGTTTGTTTTAATAACGATTTATATCGAAGCAATGGTCGGGAATTAAATCATCCTAATATTTTGGAGATAAAATCTGAATGAAGGCTTATATTCATAAACGCAGTTACACCCAAAATTATACCCATTAAACTTACTCCGGCTGAAAAATACAGCAACCATTTTTTTTGAGTAAGCGAAGTAATGCCAAACATAGCTATTGAAATAGTTAAAAATGCTTCTGTTTCATCAAACTGGTCATCAAAAAGATTAATATCTTCATATTCTTTCTGAAAGCCTTCAGCCTGTGTTTTTATTTCTGTTTTTTCTTTTTCATACCGACTGATTTCCTCTTTATATTTTTTTACCAGTTCTTCTTTATCAATACCATTTTGCAATTTTATTATGTTCAGCGTGTTTTCCGCATTATTTTGTTTGGTGCTTTTAGCCTGGAAGTACGACCATGCATCTATGCTGTGCGCCTGTGCCTGCGACATAGCCTGAACTATATTGCCATCTTTAACATTGCAAAGTGCCATAAAAGTGGCTGTAACAGCCACAAAAAGTGCTACCCGGGAATTGATTTTGTTTTTCCCTGACTGTTCCACACTGTCATGAATTGTTTCCTGTAGGTCGTTCATATTGTTTGTTTTCGGAGTTTTTTCTATTAAAAATTTTATTTATTAAGATTTCGCAATCGTTCCTGTTATTATTTTATATTTCAACACCACACACTGCTATTACTTTGAGGACATCATGAAATGATTTCCAAACTCTGATGTACCGAAATGGTGAACTTATTAATTCGTCAAAGTATTTGCCTTGTAATTCCAGTTTCATTGAAACTACTGCGGTGTCTTCAATCAAGTTTATTATTTGATCGCTTGATTTAATCGTGGTAAAAACTGAATTGCCTGAACGGTAATTTTCTAAAACCATTGTTTTGGGGTCAAAGTAAGTCCATTGGGATAAACAAAAAGTGCATTGTCGTAAAGCAATTCGTCAATAACTTTCATATCACTATTCGAAAAAGCGTTCAAAAGTTTTTTTTTGTATTCAATAATTTTTACTTTGTTTATCATCAGGACGAGTTCAGGTTAATTTTAAAATGAAAATGGATTACTGATTCATTGCTTCACAAATTTTTGTGTTTGTTCCGGGTGATTTTTCAAATGAATAAAATATAATCCTGGGTGCAAATCTATAATAATCAGTTGTGTTGTTTGGGTTAGTTCCTCTTCTTTTAGCAACATTCCTGTTGCATTAAAAAGTTGAATGGTAGTTTTGGTTTTGTTATCTGCAAAATTAATGGATAAAAAATCGGTTGCCGGGTTTGGATACACAGAAAATTTATTTTCCAAAACCATCCTGTCATCTACACTTGCTGTGCAGTTTAGAGGAAGTGAGTTATAACCTCTTTGTTTTGCCTGGCATTCTAATTCAACAAATGCCGGTTTGTCGCTTCCGTTTCCGTTCCAGGTTCTTAATCCGAGTGTATGCAGAAATTCTAAAAATACAGTATCGGAAATACCATAATAAAGAGCATCCTGATTTAACACGGCTGTGTCTAAGTCGTGCAGCCAGGTAAAATCTATCAACCTTATATTTGCAGCGTAAGTGTCCCAACTTTGAAATGTTTGGGTAATGAATTGTTTTTGTTGTGTGTCAGAACTGTTGCAAGATGCGCTGGAAGGATAACCATATTGATAAAAGCAAATGGGTTTTGAGGGATACAAACTTGCCAGCGTTGCAAAATCGGTGGGAATAACAGAGGTAGGTTTAACCGTAAAATTGCTGTTTATAGGGTAATAAGAAACACCAATGTAATCGCTGTTTGCGTTGAGTGTTTGAGCAAAGGTATTTAATGAAAAAATTCCGTCAAAACCCAATTCGCTTGATATTTTTACACCTGCCCAAAGTGTTCGGGCATAAGCAGACACCGTATCGTAAAAGGTAGTGTATTGCTGCCATAGTGTTGCATTTGCACCCATATAGACATCGCTTTCCGTACCAATAACCAATGAAGAAATAGAGGAAGGGTTGGGCAGGTGTATTTTCATGCTGTCTAAAAGTGTTTTAAAACGATGGATTAAAACAGGGCTGCTGAATGGAGTGGTGATAAGGTCTGAAGGAACTTCCAATCGGTTTGTTTCAATAGGGTCAATGTTTAGGTCAATGGGCATATTATAAGCCGGGTAATATACATTAGCAATATCTAAAACCGAAAAATTGAATGTGTTCGGTGAGGTTTCCAGTGCTGTCCAGGTAAGATGCAAACCCACGGAACTCATTCCTAAATTGGCTCCGAGCGCAAAGCAGGAGTTATAACCAAAGCCGGAGTTTTGCGGCTGTGTGCTCACATCAACAGCTATTTTATTGTTGGCAGGGTTTATTTGTGCCCTGGCGGTTCTACAGTTTGGCAGCAGGTTAATTACAATTAGTAAAACAAATAAATTATTCAACCTGTTTTTGAAAGAGTTGTTACATTTCATTTCTTATTAGGTTTTAAATTTTTCATCTAGGCATATTAAATCCACCACAAATCTAAACATAAATGTATTATACTAAGAAACTGTTTAAATTTCTAATTTAATTTTCTTTTATTTCAACTTCTTAATAAAGTCAACAAATTCTTTTGCAAACTCTTTGTTCAAGGGTAAATCAGGATTAGAATAAATAGGCTTTTGTAATTCTTTATTAGTTGTTTCGCAGTCTTTCAAAACGTGGTTCATGTTTTTAATCAATTTTAGCTCTGCTTTCGGTTGTGCTTTAAGAAGCAGTTCTGCATCCGTTTCCTTCACTTGTATGTCGGTGGTTCCCTGCAAAATTAAAACAGGAATTGTAAGTTGTTTAATCTCTTCCTGCGGATTGTGTTTAAACCACGAAATCATATAGGGCTGAACACTGGGACGAAATAATGGATAAAAAGCAGGTGCAACATCCCCGATGGTATCTCCTTTTTTTAACGAGTCAATCATAGGAAAAATAATATCTTTAACATTAGCCGGAGTGGGCGATAATTGCTCTTTCAGTATTTCATCTGCCGGGCGACCTGCACCTGCTATAGAAATAAAAGCATTCACATTTTTATTTTTTATAGAAGCATTCATTCCTAATAACGAACCTTCCGAATGTCCGGCAACAATAATTTCAGAGAATCGTTTATCTTTTGCAATCAATTCAATCCACTCTTTTACATCGTTCACATACATATCAAACCGTAAATCTTTTTCCGCACCCATTGCTTCATGGCTCCTGCCAATTCCTCTTTTGTCAAACCGAACAGAAGCTATCCCGTTTTTTCTTAACTCTTCCGCCAGAAATTTTAATGAATTATTTTCAAGCGAAGAATTGTTACCGTTTCTGTCGGTAGGACCAGACCCCGAAATGAGCAATACCACCGGAATATTTCTATGGACATCAGGTAATAATAATGTTCCATCAATATCTCCGGTTGGAGTTTTTAAAATGATGTTTTCTTCCTGCGCTTTCAGAGTTAATAAAGAGATTCCTGAAAAGGTAATTAATAGAAAAAGGATTTTGATTTGTTTCATTATTTTTGTGTTAAAATATATTCTTTTTACTCCTTAGGATATATGAGTATAGAAGCCACAAATGTAATTATAATTAGTAATTAGGCATCTTTTTCGAAAATCTTAAAGTGCCATCAAGGAGTTTTTTAAAACACATCATTTTATAAAAATCTTGAAAAACCAGCTCCTTGTTCAATTGAGCAAGGAGTTCGGACAATTGTTCAGATGGCTCGTCCAACTGTTCCAATGGCTTGTACAACTGTACAAACTGTTCGTGCAACTATTCAGATTGCTCGTACAGTTAAGAAAATGATTTGTACAACTCTCTAAGTTCCTCGTACAACTGTACCAACATTTTAAACAACTGTACCCGCGCCTTGTACACTGATACCCGCTCTTTGTACAAGTGTACAAACTCTTTGGTCAATTGGTTTAACTCTTCGCTCAATTGAGCGAACAAACAACTTGAGCAAATAAATGGTTGGGACTTTTGTAAACAGAAAAACAATACTTTATCCTCTTTTGTAACTAAAAGTGTTTGGAAGAAATATTCGGAAAATGATGGGATTTTACCTGCTTATGTTTTCTGTTTCTTTTTCTTAGCTGCCGGAAACAACACATTGTTTAATATTAACCTGTACCCGGGAGAATTGGGATGCAAACTTAAATCAGTAGGAGGGTCCTCCACACGGTGTTGATAGTCTTCGGGGTCGTGTCCACTGTAAAAAGTAAAGGTTCCTTTTCCATATTCTCCATGTATATATCGTGCTTCATTAGCCGCTTTGTTTTCTCCTAATATCAATACATTGGACTTAATGGTAGATTTGTCAAAGCCGGTAGTTTGTCCCCAAAAACCTTTTATAATCTGTTCATGATTTTGACAAAGCATGGTAGGCACCACATCCCACTTTGCAGAAAAATCAAACAGTGTAAACAAATCATTTTTTTGAGATACTCCATATTTTTGCACCCGGGGAACCGTATTATCAATATTCGATTTTTTATACTCTGAAGGATTTGTTTCGCACAAAAAATTGGTAAAAGCAAATGTTTTGGAATAATCCAGTTTCTGATTATAGTTCGGGGTAGTGCCGTCACCATCAAACATGGCTTCGCAAATATCCAGCCCTTCTGCGGCTAAAGCTATATCATAGCTGTCGGGAGCCGAACACATGGCAAATAAAAAACCACCACCTGCGGTGAAGTCGCGAATCTTTTTGGCAACAGCCAGTTTCATTTGCGATACTTTGTCAAAGCCCAATGATTTAGCACTTGCTTCCAGTGTGCTTTGCTGTTCGCGGTACCAGGCAGCATTTCTGTATTGCGCCCAAAACTTACCATATTGTCCGGTAAAATCTTCGTGATGCAGGTGAAGCCAATCGTAAGTAACTAATTTATCTTTCAGAATTTCTTCGTCATACACCACATCGTAAGGAATCTCGGCATACTTTAAAACAAGTGTTACCGCATCGTCCCACGGTTGTTTAAATTTAGGAGAATATACCGCTACTTTAGGAGCTTTCTCCAGTTTCACATCTTCCATATTTACTTCCGGGTCGGCTATTTCAGAAAGGATAGAAGTTGATTTGGCATCTGCAATTACTTCAAAGGAAACACCCCTGATGGTGCATTCACTTTCTATCTGTTTGGCATCTTTAATCATAAAACTGCCGCCCCTGTAGTTCAGAAGCCAGTGAACCTCCACATCATTTTTCAACACCCAATAGGTAACACCATACGCTTTCAAATGGTCTTTTTGCTGCAAATCCATTGGTATAAGAATGTAAGATGCCCTGGAAAATAAGGTGATAAACAACAACAGGAAAAAGAAAAATGTTTTTTTCATTATAAATTTTAAGACATAGTTAGATGTAAGTGTTCATTAAAACGGAGCATCTTCAATATCGTTTTTGTCCCAGTTTTCTGATTGCTGAATTTTTGTATTAAAATCTGTGGAAGGTTTTATGGAAGAATTGTTTCCGTAATCATCAATGGAATTGGTGTCTTCAAAATCCATAAACTTGGTAAGATGAGAAATAAATTTAGTTCTCACCGAATCAACAGGACCATTACGATGCTTGGCAACTATTAATTCTGCAACATTCCTGGTGTCGTTCCCTTCTGCATCCTGGGTTACGTTATAATATTCCGGACGGTGAATAAAAATAACCATGTCCGCATCCTGCTCTATTGCTCCCGATTCACGCAAGTCGGAAAGCACCGGGCGTTTGTCGCCACCGCGTGTTTCCACTGCTCTGCTTAATTGTGAAAGTGCAATAATAGGAACATTTAATTCTTTTGCCAATCCTTTCAATGAACGGGAAATAAACGAAATTTCCTGTTCACGGTTTCCGCCTTTTCCTTCTCCGCTGCCCACCATCAATTGCAAATAATCGATAATAATCAATTCAATTCCCTGTTTTTCCTTTAGTCTTCTTGCTTTTGCTCTTAATTCAAAAATAGAAAGTCCGGCAGTATCGTCAATAAATATAGGTGCTTCCGAAATCTTTTTAATTTTATCATTCAGTTGAGCAAACTCATAATCTTCCAGCGTTCCCTTTTTTAATTTTTCAGAAGGCAATTCTGTTTCACTGGCAATAAGCCTTGTAACCAATTGCAAAGATGACATCTCTAAGGAAAACACTGCCACCGGATGACCGAAATCAACAGCGGCATTACGAGCCATAGTCAGTACCAATGCGGTTTTTCCCATTGCAGGACGGGCGGCAATAATCACCAGGTCCGAACGCTGCCAGCCGGAAGTTAACCTGTCTAATGAGGTTAATCCTGATTGAATACCCGATAATCCATCCTCACTGTTTTTTGCTTTTTCTATTTGTTCAATTGCCTGTTTGATAAGCGTACTCATCTTATCAAAATCTTTTCTGATGTTTCCATCGGCAATGGCAAACAGGTTTTTCTCTGCTTTGTCGAGCAGTTCAAACACATCACTTCCTTCTTCATACGAATCGCGAATAGTGTCCGTAGAAACACGAATCAATTCGCGCTGAATAAATTTTTGTACAACGATGTGCGCATGAAACTCGGCATTGGCAGCTGATGCCACCCGGTTGGTTAATTGAGTAATGTAATAAGCACCACCCACTATTTCCAGTTCCCCGGTCTTTTTTAGCTCCTGGGTAACGGTTAAAATATCTACCGGCTCGGTACGATTAGCTAACGATTGAATAGCATTAAAAATACGCGCATTGGCATCTTTATAAAAACTTTCGGGTTTAAGTATATCAATTACATTGATCAGCGCATCGCGTTCAAGCATTATTGCTCCAAGCACTGCTTCTTCTAAATCTACTGCCTGCGGTGGCATTTTTCCGATGTCCATCAAAGGGGCTCCGTTATTGGGTTTGTTTACTCTTCTTCGGGAGTTTATATCGGTTTTGGTAGTGAATTCTGTCATACAGCAAAATTACCTAAAATTAATTCACCCGAAATAGAAATATATTTTTAAACATGTTATTAACACTCTTTATGATTATTGTTCAACCACACTTATTCATACATTACTTATCTGTATTCATTTTCGAGGAGCATGATAAAATTAAATTTTAAGCCTTGCGCGAAAATATTTTTAGTAACTTTATCGAATGTATTTTTCAAAAACGTACTCTTGTTTTTTATTTTTGGTTTTGTGTTTTATTTTTTCATGTAAAAAAGAAAAGGATGATGTATATGGACCAACAATTACATTCACCACTCCTGCACCTAACCAGTTTTACAATGTGATGACAGAAACAGCTGTGAATGCTACTGTTAGAGATGATACCAAAATTACTTCCGTATCCGTTAGTTTGTTGGATGCACAGGGCAACCCGGCACACAATTCCATCCCGGTTCCGGTTTCGTCTCCTTCCATGACCATCAATATTGGTTACCTGCTGGATAATATTCACCTTGAAAGTGGGTCTTACTCATTATGTATTACCGCTTCCGATGGAAAGAACGATACAAAAGAATATCAGCAAATATACCTGGGCGCTGTTCCCAAAGTGGTAAAAAAAGTGTTTGTGTTAAGTTCTTCCGGCTCTTCCACTAATTTGTCTTTCGCAGACAGTACTTTTTCCGCTTTACTTCCCTTTCATACTTTTTCGGGAGATTACATTGGTTCCTCTGTCAGCAGCTATTTTCAGCAGGGATATGAGTGCGGAAATTACACAGGATACTTTACTGCACTTAAGTTAACCGATAACTCGGTTAAGTTTACTGTTGCTCCTTATTTGTCTGCTTCACTTTATTTTACCGGCTATTTTAATACAGAAAAAAATATTTACGTTGCCCGTTTCGATGGTTTTATAAAGGGATATGATTACACAGGGGCTACCATTTATAATGCAGCAGCAGAGGCAGGATATTATGCAGAGCATTTTTGCTTCAACAATAATTTCATGGTGGCTGAAGAGCAGGATAAAACTTCCACTACTAAAAAGCTGCTTACCTATTATACTACCGGGGTAGCGGAACAGGAAACGGTGATAACCCAGGACGTGGTTCAGTTTTGTGAAAAAGACCAGGAGAATGTATTTATCTTTGGCAACAGTAGCGGGCAGGGAGTTATACAACTTTTCGACAGGCTGAATAACCATGTGTGGGATCCTTATAACTTTAGTTTGCCCGCAAGCAGCCTGTTATCGGCTGTAGAAATAGACAACGACACATACCTGCTTGGCATTTCTAACGGAACTATTTATAAATATCAATATCAAAACAGCAGCTTAACGCCTTATTTAACGGGTTATTTGGCAAAAAAATTAAAGTATGATATGGTAAATAATGAGCTGTATGTGGTAGAAACCAATACTATCAGCACATTTGATTATCCTACAAAAACATTTCATCATTCTTTAACTTCAGCAGACCCTATTTCAGACATTCATTTATTGTATAACAGGTAATTTATTTTTGTGCAGATAACATTTTTAGGAACAGGAACATCACAGGGAGTACCCATTATTGCTTGTCCGTGCGCGGTATGCCGGTCGGCAGATGCAAAAGATAAACGGTTGCGTTCTTCTGTTTTAGTGGAAGAAGAGGGCAAGACATTTGTAATAGATACTGGTCCTGATTTTCGCCAGCAGATGTTACGCGAAGAGGTAAAAATGTTGGATGCCATTCTTTTTACACACGAACACAAAGACCACACTGCCGGCTTTGACGACATCAGGGGATTTAATTTTGTTCAGCAAAAAGAAATGGAAGTGCATGCTTCCGAAAGAGTGCAGCAGGCATTGAAACGAGATTACTCCTATATTTTTACCGACTTTAAATACCCCGGAATTCCGCAAATAAATTTGCATTTATTGGAAAACAAATTAACTACCATTGAAGGGGTAGATTTTTTGCCCATCGAAGTAATGCACTATAAGTTACCTGTGTTTGGCTTTCGAATCAACGATTTTACCTACATCACCGATGCAAATTACATTTCCGAAACGGAGAAGGAAAAAATTAAAGGATCAAAAGTTATTGTTATCAATGCTTTGAGAAAAGAATCTCATCTTTCGCATTACACCTTTCACGAAGCCATCCACCTGATGGAAGAACTGAAGCCTGAAAAAGCTTATTTTACTCATATCAGCCACCAGTTGGGGTTTCACAGCGAAGTAGAGAAAGAACTCCCCGATTTTATTTCCCTGGCTTATGATGGATTGAAACTTCAACTGTAACTTCTTTAGAATTCTTCCATAATTCAAGTGGGAGATTCTCCGCTTCGCTCTGAATGACAAGGATTTTCGTATGTGGGGATTGTGGAGAGAAAAACGGCTTTGCCGTTTTTCTCTCCACAATCTAAACCAAAAGAAACCTGTCATTCAGAGCGAAGCGAAGAATCTAAAATAAATGGGATTATGAAAGTGGTCTTTTAATTTTCTTACTTTTGCCAAATGATAAAAGCAAACGACCCTTCTTTGAAATCGTGGATAGAAGTAAACCCAAACTGCGACTTCCCGATTCAAAACCTTCCTTTCGGAATATTTAAAACACAAAGTTCGAGTGCCCGCGTGGGAGTTGCTATTGGCGACCAGGTGCTGGATTTGGCGGTGCTCAACAAACTGGGCTATTTTAATAACCTGAAAATAGGGGAGGCTGTTTTTGTAAATAATTTCCTTAACGATTTAATAGCTTTGGGCAAACCTACCTGCTCTGCTTTGCGTCAGCGTATTTCCGATTTGCTGAATGAAACCAATGCCGAACTGCGCGATAACAAAGAAGCACGGGAAAAAGCATTGCAGTATATCAGCAATGTTCAGTTGCTGATGCCTGTGAAAGTGGGCGACTATACCGACTTTTATTCCAGTATAGACCATGCCACTAATGTAGGCACCATGTTTCGCGACCCGGCAAATGCTTTGTTGCCAAACTGGAAACACCTGCCGGTGGGTTATCATGGCAGGGCATCGTCCATCATTGTTTCGGGCACCAATTTCCTTCGCCCGAAAGGGCAAACTAAACCTGCTGATGTGGATAGCCCTGTTTTTGGTGCATCCAAATCGCTGGACTTTGAACTGGAAATGGCATTTATTATTGGCAAACCTACTTCGCTCGGAGAAACCATTTCTACTGCCGCTGCCGATGATTATATTTTCGGGCTTACGTTATTTAACGACTGGAGTGCCCGCGATATTCAAACCTGGGAATATGTTCCGCTGGGACCATTTCTTGCCAAAAACTTTGCTTCCACCATTTCGCCTTGGGTGGTTACCCTCGAAGCCCTGGAACCTTTTCGCACAGCAGGATACGAGCAAACACCAAAGGTTTTGCCTTATCTTGAATATACCGGGAACAAAAATATTGACATTTATCTGGAAGTTGCCATTCTGCCCGAAACAGGCACAGAAACTACCATTTGCCACTCGAACTACAAATACATGTACTGGACCATGGAGCAACAACTGGCACACCATACCAGCAACGGCTGCAATATTAACATTGGCGATATGATGGCTTCCGGTACCATTAGCGGACCAACACCGGGTTCGTTTGGCTCCATGCTGGAACTTGCCTGGAAAGGTACCAAACCACTACCGCTGAACGATGGCACAGAACGGAAATTTATAAACGATAACGATACGGTGATTATGCGCGGGTACTGCCAGAAAGAGAAGGTGAGAATCGGGTTTGGCGAGGCGAGAGGAAAAGTGCTACCTGCTTTATAAAAGCGTGGTAGTGTTTTACTTTTAATCGTTATGAAGTTTTACCCTCATAAAACTGATAATATCCCACACAATGCGCATGATAACAATGCCAACTATCAGGTAACTGCCAATAGCCTGGTTAAAACTTCCTTCATTAAGTATGTTTTCCATTTTAAACTATTTTAGAATTAGTTGCAAATTTAGTACTATTAATATACCCGTTAAAATTTTTCGGGTAAAGAATTTAATATTTGCGATGAGGGAAATGGTTTAAATGAATGGTGGAAAATAAATTTATGCCCTTTCGATAGTCAGACCTCACCAACTACCCCCTCTCTTTTCTTCAAGTAGAGGGAATTAAGGGGTGAGGTTTTATGTGCAAAAGGGGAAATAATTCATTTCTCCCTCTTTCTTCTTATTAAAAGTAAAATAAAATGTATGTAAAAAACTTTTTAACGTAGGTTAAAAAGTTTTTTAGATATGTGGAATAAAATTTTAGGTATGGAAAGTAAAATAAAACATATCTAGAAAAGAATAAAATATATGTTTAAAAGAATAAAACATATAGAAAGTAAAATAAAACGTATTGAAAATTCGATTTACAGTATAGAGAATTGAATTCTCTATATAGAGAATTCAATTCTCAATATGTTATTTTGTTAAAAATGAGCATTTTACGTTTTTTCGGGGAAATTGGCGAACCCGAAGGAGAAATAACCCCGGTAATTCTGCTTCGTATCCATTAAAAACCTAATTTAGCTGACTCAAAATACTTAACACATGAAAAAAATAATCTTCCTTCTTTCTTTTGTCATGCTGAACTTGTTTCAGCATCCCGACTTAAAAGCACAGTGTACTGCTGTTTCCATCATCACTCAACCGCAAAACCAAAACGATTCTATTCCCGGACATGCACATTTTAATTTTACTGTTTCGGGTACTGCTCCTTTTAGTTATTACTGGTATGTAAACGGGGTGGTGGTGGATAGCACCATTAACAGTGCTTCGGCAAACAATACATATAATACACCATCTCTTGCTATGGCAGATAGTAACAATACTTATTATTGTGTTATTACCAATTGCTCGGGATTAAATTCGGTAACAAGTAATACTGTACATTTGCTTTGTATCCCTGTAAGCATAAGTATTCAGCCGCTATCGCAAACATTTACAGCAGGGAATATAGGTACTATTTCTTTTTCTGTAACAGTAAATGGCACTCCACCATTTACTTATCGCTGGTATCGAAACCCAAATACATTGGTTAAAACAACGATTGATACAGTTGGTCATACTTCCATTTATACTTTTTATGCCAATCCAGTTACCTTTTCTATGAATGGTTCTTATCATGTAGTTATTTCTAATTATTGTAATGGTGGTGGTGGTGGTGGTGGTGGGATGAATACTGTTGTGAGTGCGAATGCGGTGTTGACGGTTGGGTGTCCGGCTATGGCTGCGCCTGTTGCCACAAGTTCAGTAGGAAATAATGGTGTATGCGAAGGTAATATTGTTACCTTATATACTCAAACGGTTAATGGTGCTACATATAATTGGACCGGAGGTTATTCTTCTTCTTTGCAAAATCCTTCATTTATTGTAGGGGGTGCCCAGCCTTTTTGCAGTTTAACAGTTCCATATCACGTTACTGTAACCCTTAATGGCTGCACTTCACCACCCGGTACAACAAGCTTTACGCTTTATTCTCAACCAACCATTATTGCTAATTATAGTTCTACGATTTGCTCTGGAGGTGTTGTTAGTTATTCACCAGCTCAACCTCTAACTTCTTGTCCACTAGTAGGAGTAAATAACTTTACTACATACCCTTCCTGTATTCATGTCTCGTCATATTATTATAATTGGCCAATTTATGACACATTAACAAATGTTGGAACAACACCATGTACGGTTAATTATGTTTTATATGCACACAATTTGTCAGGATGCGGGATGGTTTCACAAACAAATTTCTCAGTCACAGTCAACCCCACACCAATTATTATTGTTAATTCACCAACTATTTGTGCAGGACAAACTGCAACATTAACAGCAAGCGGAGGAACTTCTTATACATGGAGTGCAGGAGCAACATCAACAGGTGTGAATACTGCCACTGTTTCTCCAACAACAACTACAACTTATACTGTTACAGGAACAAATTCTTATGGATGTTCAAAAACTGCAATAGCAACTGTAACAGTAAGCAATACCAATCCTGTCATTAGTGTTAACTCTCCATCTATTTGTATAGGACAAACTGCAACACTTAGTGCAAATGGGGCTACAAGTTATACAT
This sequence comes from Bacteroidota bacterium, assembly GCA_025363555.1. GTDB lineage: Bacteria > Bacteroidota > Bacteroidia > 2-12-FULL-35-15 > 2-12-FULL-35-15 > 2-12-FULL-35-15. The sequence continues at coordinate 13,545 of JANYDQ010000059.1, forward strand.
GGAGTGCCGGGGCAAATTTTACAGGAGTAAATACTGCATCAGCTTCACCAACTATAACTACCTCTTATACTGTTACAGGAACGAATACTTGTGGAAGTGCTACAGCAGTGGCTACAGTTACGGTTAATCAAATACCTGCAATGCCATCCATTTCAGGTACATGGGATGCTTGTTCAAATGTTGGCATTGGATTAACTACTAATCCAGTTGCAGGAGCAACCTATAACTGGAATGATAATGGTTATATTTACCCTTCATCATCACCCTCTTATTCAACCAATGGTTTCCTTGTCGGTACTTGTCCTCATGTCAATAATTTTTCGCTTACTATAACAGTAAATGGTTGCACTTCGCCTGTTGCCTATTCACAAACTTATTTGTGGGAACCGCCAACTCTTAATAATCCTCCAACCAATCTTACTATTTGTTCGGGCGGAACAGTTTCTTATTCTCCTTCCGTATTTTGCGGGTATGCTGATATTACTCATTCAACAACTTCCTGCATAACTGGTTTTTCAAATGGTTTCGCAAACATTAATGATGTATTGATTAATAACAGCACTGTTCCGTGTACAGTTACTTATTATATCCATGTTATAAATGATGGTTGTTACTCTACATATCCACAATATTCTTTTACAGTAACTGTTAACCCTGCACCAACTATTACTGTTAATTCTCCAACCATTTGTTCGGGACAAACAGCAACGCTTACTGCAAATGAGGCTACAAGTTATACCTGGAGTGGAGGAGCAACTTCAACAGGAACCAATACAGCAGAAGCAAGTCCTGTTATTACTACCACATATACGGTAACAGGAACAAATGCTTGTGGTACTGATTCTACATTTTCAACCGTAACAGTTATTCCAACCATTACGCCTTCTGTTTCTATTTCTATGACATCAGGAACAAACCCTCAATGTGCAGGTTTGCCGGCTACTTTCACCGTTACACCAATTAACGGAGGTACATTGCCTGTTTATCAATGGCTCATAAATGGGGTAAATGCAGGGGGGAACAGTACTACTTTTTCTACTTCATCACTTTCAAATAATGATATTATTTCCTGCCTTATGACAAGTAATGAAATATGTGCAAGTTCGGCAACGGTAATGTCTGATAGTATTACAATAAATAGTTACCCTGTTTATACAACTACTATTAATGATAGCATTTGTGCAGGACAAACCTACAATTGGTATGGAGGACATGCCACCACTGCCGGAACATACACTGCAAGTGCTACTACTATCAATGGTTGCGATAGTACACTTATTCTTAATTTATCAATTAATAATGTCAATACTACTGTAGCTGTTTCGGGAGATACACTAACTGCAAACCTTTCGGGAGCAACGTATCAATGGCTGGATTGTGAAACCAACAACATACCCATCCCGGGAGCAACCAATCAATCTTACATTGTAACAGCCAACGGGCAATATGCGGTTGCTGTTAATTCAGGTGGTTGCGTGGATACTTCTGCATGTGTTTTGTTTTATTCGGTTGGCATTAGTGAAACCAGTTTTGATATTTCTATTACTATTTTCCCCAACCCCTTCACCAACTCCACTACCATTACTCTTTCTTCTTCAATCGCCAATCAACAATCAACCATTACCATCACCGATGTATTGGGCAAAGAAATAAAAACACTACACTTTACAGGCAAAGAATGTGTTATAGAAAAAGGAGATATGGAAAAAGGGATTTATTTTGTACAAATAACAGATGAAAATAAAAACATCATAAATAGGAAAATAATAATTCAATAAACTAAAACCCATCCAACCATGAAAAAAATACTACTTTTTACGACAGCTTGCGTTCTTAATATTTTTGCAATGCAGGCACAAACCACTTCACTGTTTTCGGAAGATTTTGAACTTACAAATGGGTTTACTCTTAATGCGGGCGGTCCGGCTGTGCCAATGGGAAACAACAAATGGACAGTAACCAATAACTATATCGGGGCTCCAACTTATGGCAACACCATGAGTGAAGACAGCACATATAGCGGCAATATTGTTTTTGCGCCCCATAGCAAATACCTGCATATATACGATAATACTTCCGGTATAACCAACGCCAATTACGATGCTACCAACGTTTCCGATAATTTCACCTCTCTCACCAACGGGATATGTACACTGGGCATGGATACCGTTAAGTTAAGTTTTTTCTACCTGTGCCAAGGTTCGGCTACTGCTTACGGAGAAGTATATTATAGTATTAACTATGGTACCTGGGTGCAAATGGGGCAAAGCCAGTATAACAACAAATACAAATGGAAATACGAAATTATTACCAGTACTGCTCTTGCCAATAAATCGAACGTAAGGTTTGGGTTCAGGTGGATAAATGGTGCCGGAACACCCCCGTCCAACGAATCGTTTTCCATTGACGATATTAATGTAACAGCTACCTTTGGCATTAGCCCGGTAACAATTACTGTGGATAGTGTTACCCCAAATCCTGTTTGCCAGGCAAGCAACCTGTTTATATACTGGCATCTTTCCGACACCTTATGCGATGGCAGCTACACCATTCTCCTGTCTAATTCGTCAGGAGTTTTTACCGGTGCCAACAACTGGATTTTTAATATCTATTATCCTCAAACCAACGGAGTCATATCTATTCCTCTGCCTGCCACCACCACCGTAGCCCCTTGTTATAAAATACGGATAGACCGAACCACTCCTTATCCATCTATCACGGGTATTCCAAGCCCGTGTTTTGCAGTTACTGCCTGTGCCAATACTATCACCACCCTGCAACCCGCGGTTACTCATGATACCAATGCTGTCTGTATTGGCAGTGCCATAGATATTCCTTTTTGGTCAACAGGGATATATACAAGCAACACGTATTATGCACAACTGTCGGATGCTGCCGGAAACTTCCCAATCATACCTAATATTATTGGCACCTTTGTCAATTCATCTACTTATTCTTCTTCGCTTCCTCCTTACCAGCCGGGCAGCATTGCAGGCAGGGTGCCCAATGTTACTCCCGGCTGCAACTATCACATTCGCGTGGTTTCCACCAGTCCCATTTCCATTGTTACTTCCTGGGGTCCGTTTTGTATAGGTCAATGCGATATGAAAACAAATAATAACCAGGACCTTCATTTTTGTGTTACAGATTGTGCAGTGTCTCCCCTCGGCAGCGATACCACTATTACAGTTACAGTTCATTCGTTTAATTCTTCTGCTGTTTACAACCCCGGAAATGTATTTACCACTCAACTCTTAAACAGCACTAACTTTGCTCCCATTGGTGCTAATGGAATAATAGGCAGCGTATCTGCCACCAGCGATACCACTTTGGCAATTCATATTCCATGCAGGGACAGTTTAACTATTGCCGGAATACCACTCGGCATGAGTTATTTGAGGGTGGTAGCCACCAATACCAACCAGCCCGACAATGCCCTTGGAAGTTTGATAAGAGTTGTTATAGGTGGCACACATGCCGTTGGTCCGTCTATTACTACTGTAGATTATACTACTTTTGCGGTTAAAGACACGTTCTGTGTTGGCGACCAGATTTATCCTTATATACCTTATCCTTCTTATAATTCTCTCGATAATTCAAGTTACACCTGGATTATTACCGGGTACAACAGTGGTCTTCCGTTTCAAAATTCATCTGGAGCGAACTCGAATAATACGGGTTTTGCATTTAATTTTACGGCAGGAGTATATACTATTAAAGCACAGGAAACAAACAATGGTTGTGTAGGTCCGTATGGTCCTGTAGCCACAATATATGTTACCGGTCCGCCCGCACCGATGAATATATCAGGTCCTTCCCCGGTTTGCCAGGGCGATACTGCTATTTACCATGCTTCTTATTATAACGGAACTTATTATACCTGGACTAATACAGGGGGCAACGTAGTAAGTTCATCCCACGATACCATAACGATGAGTTATCCCGCTACCGGAACCTTCCAGGTACATGTAAACGCCATTAATCAATGCGGCAGTTCATCGCATACCAAAACGGTAGTGGTCAATCCCATTCCTCCTACACCCACCTTCACCATTGCAGGCAATGTATTTACCAGCAGCGCAACCACCGGCAACCATTGGTATTTAAACGGAATAGCTATTCCGGGGGCTACTGCCCAAACTTATACTTATTCCGGACCGGGTGTTTATTCAGTGGTGGTAACAGTGGGCGGCTGTAGTGCCGAATCGTTGCCATTTAACGCAACAGGCATAGACGAACAGGGGCTTGATAGTTCTATTTCTATTTACCCCAACCCTTTCACATTCTCCACTACCATTTCCTTTTCTGAACTACAAAAAAACACCACTATAAAAATAACCGATGTGTTAGACAAAGAAATAAAAACCATTCGCTTTTCAGGGAAAGACTGTGAGTTAGAAAAAGGGGGAATGAATGCAGGGGTTTATTTTGTGGAGGTGATGAATAATGAAGGGAAGGTAGCGAGGAGAAAGATAATTATTAACTAGAAACATTGAATTTAGCAGTCAAGTCGTTTTATATGACCTTATAATATAAAAATTAAAAGACAAAAAAATTATTACAACTATGTTGCTTGCTGTGGCTAGCATCTCTGCCATTGCACAACCCACCATCAATTCGTTTGACCGGCATCGGGCAATGTGGGAACAACGGTAACCATAACAGGCACAAATTTTAATACCACAGCGGCAAACAACATGGTGTTTTTGGGCCAGTCAAGAGCAGTGGTTTCGGGCGGAAGGGGTCAACGACATTTTAAAGGGAGTAAAAAGGAAAAAGCCTTATTTTTGCCACAAAAATGGCAATGGATAAAGAAGCGTTAGGATTGTTTTTTCCTCAAGAGTTGTTAGAACATTTTGAAATCGTTTTGGTACACGAG
>JANYDQ010000065.1 GCA_025363555.1 Bacteroidota bacterium
GAAACAACTATGTCATGCTAGTAGCAGAGGAACCTAATATGAACAAGTAAACTACTATACAATTTTAGATTCTTCACTCTGTTCGGAATGACAGCATCGGGTGTTGGGGTGGGAGGAGGGCGGGTGCTTCGCACCCGCCCTCCCAATGTCATTAAGTTAAGGTTTTCGACCTTGAAAAGGTCGTATGCTTATAGAAAAAGAAATAACAGGATTAGGTACGACCCTATCGGGGTCGAATGTTTCACGACAAATTGCTTTCTATAAACATGCGATGCCATAAGGCATCGAGCTTAACTTAAAGACATTGCCCGCCCTCCTTACTTCTTCTACGAAACAACTATGTCATGCTAGTAGCAGAGGAACCTAATATGAACAAGTAAACTACTATACAATTTTAGATTCTTCACTCCGTTCAGAATGACAAATTGTGTTTATTGAGGGAGCGGGTTATTTTATTGAAGAATGGTAACAGAACCAATGAAACTATGCTGCTGTCCGGCTATTTCGAGCAGTTTTACTTTCCATACATACACATCTAATTGTACAATATCACCAACAGTATTCATACTTCCATCCCAACCCCGGAAGGCATCTTTGGTATAAAAAACAGTATTGCCCCATCGGTCGTAAATCCACATTTCGAAAGTAGAATTATCCCACCCGGTTCCTTTTGGAAGGAACACATCGTTGTGCCCGTTTTCGTTAGGGGTAAAAGCATTGGGGGCATAAAAGTTAAAATCGCTGGGTGGTGCTGTAATGTCCACACAGGTGCTATCGCTGCAACCATTAGCATCGGTAGCGTTTACACAGTAGCTGCCCGGTGCAAGGGCAGTTAAACCGGCTGATGCAGCCCCATTGCTCCATATATAATTATAGTTCCCTGTACCGCCTGTAACCGTTGCTATCGCGGTTCCGTCAGATTGTCCGTAAACAGAAACCGGGGTGGAAATAATAGCCACCTCTATGTTCCCGGTATCTGCAATGGTTGGAGAAACAGTATAACTGCAACTGTGAGCATCGGAAATGGTACACGAATAAGCTCCGGGAGGTAATGCGGTGGCAGTAGCGGCTAATCCGCCAGCAGGCGACCAGGAATAGGTATAAGGTAATGTTCCGCCTGTGGCAATTACAGTGGCAGTTCCGTTATTCATCATGCAAATGGCGGTGGTAACAGTAGCGGTGGCGGTTAATGCTGTTAATGGCTGGGTAATGGCGGAAGCAGAAGAGGATGCACAAAGATTGGCATCGGTAACTGTTACCGTATATACTCCCGCAACCAAGCCCGATGGAGCAGGAATGGTTCCCCCCGATGGAGTCCAGCTATAGGTATAAGGCGGAGTGCCCCCGGTAGCCGTGGCACTGGCAGTTCCGTTACTTTCGCCAAAACAACTTACATTGGTGGAAGTGGATGAAACAGAAAGAGCAGCGGCAGGTTGGGTAAGGATGGAAGTGGCGGTGGTAGTGCAACCATTGAAGTCGGTAATGGTTACGGTATAAGTGCCTGCTCCAAGCCCGGTATCTGTTGCAGCAGTTGACCCGCCTGTCCAAAGATAAGTATAAGGCATTGCTCCCCCTGTGGTGGAAACAGTGGTGGTTCCGTTGGAACCTCCAAAGCAGGATACAGGGGTAACCGTGGTAGTTGCAGAAAGTGCAGCAGCCTGGGTAATGGTGGCAGTGGCAGTGGTGGCGCAGCTTCCGGCAGCACTCACAGACACGGTGTAAGTACCAATGGCAAGTCCGGTAGCAGTGGCAGTGGTTTGCCCTCCGGGTGTCCATACATAAGTAAACGGACCTGCATTGCCGACAGGGATAACAGTAGCAGTTCCGGTGTTACCACCGTTGCAGGATATGTTGGTAACAGTGGTGGTTGCCCCTAACACAGAAACAGGGATAATAACAGAGCCGGAAGCATTGCAGGGACCGCTGGAAGTAAGCATTACAGTATATGTACCTGCTGCGGCATAAGTATGCGAAGGGCTTTGAACAAGGGATGTGGTACCATCACCAAAGTCCCAAAGGTATCCGGTAGGGCAAAGGGTGGAGGTGTTGGTAAAATTTATTGTGTTTGCCCCTGCACAGGCAGAAGTGAAACCGGGAACATTGGGCGGAGCATTGTCAATAAAAATATCGTCAATGGCAATACCATCGTAGTTATTACAGTTGGTACCCGCCCCGAACAAAAAACGGAAACGAACGCTGGGTTGCCCTGCCAAAGCCGACATGCAATGTTTTGCAGTTATCCATCCTAAGCTTCCGTTACCACCCTGGCAGGCTCCCGCGGTAGCTCCTGTGCGTCCGGTCCATCCGTGTTTGGGAACGGCTGACGTGAGCCAGGTGATATTATTATAATTATACCAATGAGCATTGAGGCAATCCACAGGGTCGCCATTGGCTCCAACATTTGTCCAGGTGGTGCCACCGTTTAAGGAATATTGCAATACCATTCCATCGTATTTCCATTCATCTTCCCAGAATATTTTAAAAGAAATCCAGGGATAGTTAAGCGTAGTGAAATCGAAACAGGGACTCATTAACCAGGACAATTCGGAGTAATTATAAAACGCACCGTTGAGTCCGCCCACCATCCACGATTTGGTGCCACCTCCCGCAGTATTAATAATAGCATGGGCAGGAGTTCCCCATGCCCAGTCGGAGTTGGTTCCGCCAGAAGTCCAGGAAGGACCGGCTTCAAAGTTTTCGGAGTAAGGATATGTGGATATTAAAGCACCGCATTGAGCAATTGCTTTTTGTTCGAATGCAAACAGGATAATAAGAAGAAATGAAATTTTAAATAACCGGAGCATCGCACTATAATATTTATTGATGCGGTTAAGAACTTATGGATAAGAATAAATTCTATAGGGTGTTCACTCTCAATTTTAATGATGCAAAATTAGTTTTTAAAATGACAGTTTAAATTTCCTGGCGTTTAATTTATTGTTAAGTTATCAGGATAAATAAAAAGTAGTAATGATGAAATAAGGGGATAGCGGATTTGTTTTTCGGCAAGCTAAGATGGGTATCAGGATAGAGAGCCCATTACATTCCCATATCTCCACCACTATCCATTTCGTTGGCATCCGGTTTCTTCTGCCTTGGTTTTTGTTTGTCTGATGCTTTGCCAAAACGATAAGCAAAGGTAAGAGTAGCCACACGTGATTCCCTGCTTCTCATCATGGTTTGTTCAAAATTGATACCGGAAGATTCCATGTACATTTTCCGGGTGTTGGTTAAATCGGAAATGTTTAAACTCAAAGAAGCATTGCGGAATATTTCTTTCTTGACTCCAAAGTCCATGGTAAATATTTCTCTTACATGTCCCTGCGGGGTAACAGAGGGACCGGAATAATTGGCGGTGAACTGCACATCCATGTTTTTTAAGAGTTTCATGTTGGAAATTAATTTTAGTTCATAACTGAAATTATTGTTTTGCAAATCGGCATCCACATTACTTCCATCAATAACGGTTTCAAATAAATTGACACTTGCTGTAGTGTTCCACCATTTGGTCCAATCATTTTTGGCAATGAGTTCAAACCCGTAAGAGGAAGAGCTGGTAAGGTTGACCATGGTGGTGTAAGAAACGGTGGAATCGCCAATGGTTTTGATACGCGAAATAACTCCTTCTGTTTTGCGGTAGTAAATGCTGGAAGTGAGTACCGCTTTTTCCCAATATTTCATATAGCTTAATTCGTAGGAGTTGATGTATTCGGGTTTCAAATAAGGATTTCCCATGCGAACATTGTACGGGTCGCTCATGTCTTTGAACGGGTTTAACGAACGGGTATTTGGGCGATTGATTCTTCGGGAATAACTCAACTGGAGTTCATTGACCTTGTTAAATTTGTCGGAAAGATGAACAGAGGGAAAGAAATTGAAATAATTGTTTTGAAACTGCTCGCCTGTGGTAACCAGGTATGAAGAGGTGTTTGCCTGTTCTGCCCTTACGCCTACCTGGTAGCCCAGCTTTTTAATCATGCCCTGGAAAGTGGCATAAGCGGCATATATGTTTTCTTTGTACTGAAAATTATTATTTATTTTGGTATCAAATAAAAATTCATCCAATGTATAATTATAGGTTCGTGACACAAATTTAGAATTGATGTTTCGCATAATGGTTTTAGCACCTGCTTCTATTTTCATTTGTTTCTTTAATGGTTGTGTATAATCCAGTTGAAGATTGGTTACCCCGTTTACGGATTTAGTGGTGGTGTTTTGCTGAAAAGGGAAATTGTTTTTCACGGCATATTTACCTGTGTACTCCCGCTCTGAATAATCGGTAATCGAAGTATTGGAAGAGTTGGAATAAGTGGCATCGAACGTTAATTCCTGTTTGGGCTTTGGAAATGTTCTCCTGAAATTCATGTTGTAATCAATACTTGCTGGTGATTCGCCCGATTTTTCGTCCCGGTAATAAGATGCCTGGGTTTCATTCGTATTATTTGCTTCTGTATAAAAGGAAGTAGCGGTAGATTTTTCGGTGCCCGTGTTTCCCAATACCGAAAAACCAAGGGTGTTTTTACTATCCAGGTAAAAATCAATCCCGGCTTTTGCATTGTGAGAAATGTTTCGTTGTCGCGAATCGGATTCTGAATTGAGATAGTAACTGGTATCAGCCAAGATGTTTTGGCGGTTGCTCCATCCGCTGCCGGTGCGAGTATTATCGCGAAAGCCATAATTGGAAAATACATTGAGTTTCGAATTCCGGTAACTGATATTTGCCGAACCGCTGTATTTATCAAACGTTCCCACACTTACACTTACTCCTCCGTTTAACCCGACTAATTTATTTTTCTTCAACACAATGTTAATAATGCCGCTCATTCCATCAGGGTCGTATTTGGCAGAAGGGTTGGTTATTAATTCTATGCTTTCGATACTTGAAGCCGGAAGTTGTTGCAGTATCTGGGCTTTATTTGTCCCGGTAATGCTGCTGGGTCTTCCATCTACAAGTACGGTAACATTCTGGCTGCCGCGCAAACTGACATTGCCATCAATATCCACCGATACACTTGGAATATTTTTTAATACATCGGCTGCCGAACCACCATCGCTGACAATGCTTTTTTCGACATTAAATATTTTGCGGTCAATGCCCAGGGTCATGGAGCTTTTGGCGGTGCTTACCTCCACTTCGTCCAGTTGTTCGGAACTGGTGTGAAGTAAAATAGTTCCCATATTAATTTCGATGCGATTGGGGCGAATCATCAATGTATCTATGGTTAAGAGTTTATAACCAATAAAATTTATTTTCATATAATACCTTCTGAATTCCAGTGCAGAAATTTCGAATGCACCTTTACTATCTGCCACTGTGCCGGTAATAAGGGTGGAATCTTTTTTTCTATATAAAGCAATGGTGGAAAACTCAACAGGGAGTTTACTTTTATAATCCTGTATTACTCCTTTTATTTTACCAATGGCAGGGCGAGGGGTATCATCTTGCGGTTGAGAAAAAACAAAAGAGAACGAAAAAAGAAAAAGAAAGAAGGCAATGGGTTTTTTTGAAGAGACATTCACGGATTTTAAATTAAGGACGCAAAAGTAGGAAATATAAAGGATGTAATAGCGGTCTTGGGAAATTGCCACAAAGGCACCAAGCCGCAAAGTGTCACTAAGCATTTATTTTGTGGTTCCTGGTGACTTCGTGTCTTTGTGGCATATTGAATAATGCTCTATCTTTGCGCCCCAATAATTATTGAATATGAAAAGAGAAAAGTCGGAAGCATTATTTGCGAAAGCACAAACTTATTTTCCAGGTGGAGTCAACTCTCCTGTTCGTGCATTTCGGTCGGTAGGAGGCACTCCTTTATTTATTGCCAAAGGAAAAGGTGCTCACATTTGGGATGCAGATGGAAATGAGTTTATAGATTATTGCGCTTCGTGGGGACCCTTGATTTTAGGTCATGCCAATCAAAAAGTAATAGATGCCATAAAACAAACGGTGGAGAACGGAAGTTCGTTTGGAGCACCTACGGCATTAGAAAATGAATTAGCCGAATTGATTTTATCCAATAATAAATATGTGGAGAAAATACGATTTGTAAGTTCGGGAACAGAAGCGGTGATGTCTGCAATACGCCTGGCAAGAGGGTTTACAAAGAGAAATAAGATAGTAAAGTTCGAAGGTTGTTATCACGGGCACTCCGATTCTTTATTAGTAAAAGCAGGTTCGGGGCTGGTAACTTTTGGAAATACTTCTTCAGCCGGAGTGCCGGAAAGTGTGGTGAATGATACGATTGTGGTTTCTTTAAATAATGAAGAAGCAGTGAAACAAGCTTTCATAGAATTCAAAAATCAAATTGCCTGCATCATTATTGAACCTATACCAGCCAATAATGGCTTGCTGTTGCAGAGAAAAGAGTACTTAAAATTTCTAAGAGATATATGTACAGAAAACAAAACACTGTTAATTTTTGATGAAGTAGTAAGTGGTTTCCGGGTTGGATTTACAGGTGCTGCGGGATATTACGATATTCAGCCGGATATTATTACGTATGGAAAAATAATTGGAGGAGGGCTGCCTGTGGGTATGTATGGGGCAAGTGCAGAGATAATGAGTAACATTTCTCCCGAAGGAAATGTGTACCAAGCAGGAACCTTGAGCGGAAACCCTGTGGCGATGGCAGCTGGTATTGCTCAACTTACCGAATGTTTGAAACCGAATTTTTATATTGACTTAGAAAAGAAAACACAATTCCTGATTTCAAATTTTAAATTTCAAATTTTAAATTTCAAAGTCTTTTCCATTGGCAGTATTTTCTGGATTGCATTTACAGACAAAAAAAATATAAGAAGTGCGGAAGAAATAAATCCGGATTCGATGAAACATTTCAGAATACTGCACAAAGAACTGTTGGAAAGAGGGATTTACCTAGGACCATCGGGATATGAAGTTGGTTTTGTTTCGGAGGCACATACAGAAGCAGATTTAATTAAAACGGCTAAAATGTTTGGGGAGGCGATGGAAGAGGTTATGAAATAAATTTATTAAATACACATTATCACTACTGTCCAACCTTTGATATTTCAATAATTGGGAATAGTTTGTAAATAGTGATAATTATAGTAGTTCTTTGATTTTTCGATTTAAAATTTGCTGAAAAAATTTCAGCAATGAATTCAAGTCGTACCATTTTAGCTCAATTATTTGATTTTATTTCAAAATATGATTTTGATAAAAATGTAAATAAGTATAATGGGAATTACAAAACCCAAGTATTTAGTTGTTGGGAAGAGTTTG
>JANYDQ010000110.1 GCA_025363555.1 Bacteroidota bacterium
TGGGTAGGTCCTGTTGTCGGTCCGTGCATTGTTTCACTATTGATGATACTTTTTGCTTTTATGATACTATATTTTCAGCAAAAGGGAACACCACTTGAGGTTCGCTTTTTCGAATGGATGCTGCTGTTTTCGGGTTGCTGCATTGTTATTGTTTCTTTTATGTGGGATTATCTCCGTTACATTTCCAGGCAAGGAACCAATACAGGGGTGTGGACCTTGTCAAGCAATAAAAACATGTTTGAAGAAATAAAAAACTATATCCCCCAATCGTTCAACTGGAGTTTGTTTCTAATAGGGCAGGGGTTGCTGCTTTTCGGACTTTTGTTTATTTATTTACGGACAAAAAAGAGTTTAATTAGTAAATAGGGGTTTATCTTTTTTTATAGATTACTCCTGAATTTAAAAATCCAACGCTATTTGTTTTTCATCATCGTCCCCTTTTTTCTTTTTCTTTTTCTTTTCTTCAGAAGGTAATTTTATTTCTTCATTCAATTGCTGATCTATTGAAATATTTTGTTTCTCTATTTTTTTTTCTTCACTATTAGATTTTTTTAATGCCTCCAATGGCGATAACCCGCTTTCTTCAAACTCATCCAACGTTTCCTCATCTATCGGGGTTTCTTCAGGTGGCAATAAGTTTATTTCCTTCACTTTCGAATACGACAGTTTGTTTCCTTTTGCTTTCATGCCTTTCACTTCTATAAAGTCAACCAGTTTAATTTGCTGGTCGGGCAACTCTTTATCTTTTATTTTACTGAATTTTATTTCCACCACCGGTACTTTTTCTGTCGTTACAATTTCCAGTCGCGAACCATCTGATTCAGAAATAAACAATACCTTTTTATCTGTTGGCTCAATAAGGAAACGCTTTACAAAATAAGATTTCGATTCTCCATCCAGGTATATTGCCGACACCGGCTTTTCAGGGTTAAACTTTTCAATCAGCACCATATCTTCATCAAAATGGTTGGTCACATCAAAGCTCGTTAACCTATACGTTCCAGTTTGGGTAATGCACAGTATTTTATCCGTTGGGCCGAAACTACCCAGGAACATTCCGCGCTTATCCGTATTCAGGCGTTGCACTGTATCATCAAAATAAATATCAATAGCACCCAGGGTAGATACCCCTTTCGATTTCAAAATAATTTTCCTAACTGGATATTTGGTCACTACGTTGCCCATGGAGTTACGCCCCTTTACTGCCAAATCAGCAAAATTAATTTCCCATTGCACTTTTCGCAAGCCCGGCATTGCTTTCAACTGAACTTCCACTATTTCTGATTCTCCGTTAGGGTTTGCCGTAAAATAGAGTACTTCCGAATCTTTTGTTCCTTTGGTTAACGGATACGATTTATCTCTCGTTACACCCGTTACAGGAAAACGCTTCATAAACACACTTCCATTTTTTCCATCACGGTAAATCATATTATACACCGTTCGTTCATCGTTTTTCTTAAACACAGCTATGTGCAGTAAATTTTTTCCCACAAATGCTTTATCCGTTACTTTGCTCACCTGCATGGTACCGTCCTTGCGGAAAACAATAATATCATCTATGTCAGAACACTCACTGATAAACTCATCTTTCTTCAATCCATATCCTGCAAAACCATCTTCCCGGTTCACATATAATTTTTCATTTGCCACCACCACACTGGTTGCCACAATGGTTTCAAAAGATTTGATTTCTGTTTTTCGCTCTTTGCCAACTCCGTATTTCTTTTTCAGATTTTTGAAATATTCTATTGCAAATTCAACCAGGTTGGCAAGATGATGGTCAATTTCCTTTATTCTTGATTCCAGTGCTTTCATCTTCTCATCGGCTTTAAACGAATCGAAGCGGGTAATACGAATCATTGGTATTTGTGTCAACTTCTCATAATCTTCTTTCGTTATTTCGCGGATAAACTGTTTTTTGTATTTCGCAAAACGTCCGTCAAGGTAACCAAAAAGGGCGTCCTTGTCAGAATAGTTTTTAAAATCAATATACATTTCATCTTTAATAAAAATCTTTTCCAGAGATGCAAACATAAACGACTCCTGCAATTCTCCCTTTTCAATTTCCAGTTCCCGCTTCAATAATTCCAGCGTGGCGTGGGTGGACAGTTTCAGAATTTCATTGACCCCAATAAACTTTGGCTTATCGTTTTCAATAATACAGGCGTTTGGCGACACAGAAACTTCACAATCCGTGAACGCATACAGCGCATCTATTGTTTTATCAGGCGAAATGCCCGGAACAAGGTGAATAACAATCTCCACATTTTCTGACGTATTGTCTTCTACCTTGCGTATTTTTATTTTCCCCTTATCATTTGCTGCCACTATGGTATCAATCAATGAACCTGTGGTAGTGCCAAACGGAATCTCATTTATTACCAGTGTTTTTTTATCCAACTGCGAAATCTTAGCCCTAATTCTCACCTTACCACCCCTCAAACCATCATTGTAATTGCTGAAATCGGCCATCCCTGAAGTAGCAAAATCGGGCATTATATCGGTTTTCTTTCCTTTCAGAACCGCTACCGAAGCATCGCACAGTTCATTGAAATTATGAGGCAGCATTTTACACGCCAGCCCCACTGCTATCCCTTCCACCCCCTGCGCCAGCAGCAACGGAAACTTTACCGGCAATGTTTCCGGCTCTTTATTTCTTCCGTCATAACTTGTCAGCCATTTGGTGGTTTTGTCATTAAACACCACTTCTATTGCAAACTTAGACAAACGTGCCTCTATGTACCGGGGCGCTGCTGCCCTGTCTCCTGTTAGTATGTTTCCCCAGTTTCCCTGTGTGTCTATCAGCAAATCTTTTTGTCCCAGTGCCACCAGCGCATCGCCAATACTCATATCCCCGTGCGGATGATATTTCATGGTATGTCCTATAATGTTCGCCACTTTGTTATATCGTCCGTCATCCAAATCGTGCATGGAATGTAAAATCCTTCTCTGCACCGGCTTCAGTCCGTCTTCCACATAAGGCACAGCCCGCTCCAGGATTACATAAGACGCATAATCCAAAAACCAGTTCTTGTACATCCCCGAAACGTGAATCACGTTGTGCAACTCGTCTCCTCCTGTTATATCTTCGTTGCTATTTACTTCTTCGTTCATGTTTTATTGTTCCCCCAAAGGCGTACATACGCCTGTTTATATTTTAAAATTTTCAATTACAAAAGTATTATTAAAATTTGTTGAAAAAATAGAAAGTGTTATTTGTTTTCCACAAGTTATTGTTTCAGGCAAAACCACCAAAAAAATTCATCCTATGAACCTCGATAAAAAAGCAGGCAAAACTCCCTTTGGGTTCAAACGCTGATAAGGGAAATAAATGAAATATGGTTTTGCTCTTGAATTTATTTATTCATTATAAGTTTCAAAACAATGTAACTCAAATTATTCTTGCATCTTTGCAATCATAAAAAAATGAATTGAAAAACAAAAAATTACTGAAAGAATGGGCAAAAGCAATATTATATGCATTGCTTACTATTCTGATTATTCGTGCATTCTTTTTTGAGGCATTTACTATTCCTTCGGCATCTATGGAGAAATCTTTAATGACAGGGGATTATATACTTGTAAGCAAATTGAGCTATGGGGCTCGGATACCTATGACTCCACTTTCGTTTCCATTTGTGCATCAAAAGTTGCCTTTTACTGAAAATACGAACTCGTTTTTTTCCTGGTTAAAATTGCCTTATGTTCGTTTGTTTGGCGTGCCTTCTGTAAAAAGAAATGATATTGTGGTTTTTAATTATCCAATGGAACAAGAGTTTCCGGTTGACCAGCGAACTTATTATGTGAAGAGATGTGTGGGGCTTCCCGGTGATACGCTGGAGGTAAGAAACGGCCAGGTTTATTGTAATAATATTTATACAGATATGCCCGAACAACTTCAGTTCAATTACAGAGTGCAATGCGACCGGGATAGCATACAATCAGATACTTTAGTAAAATGGGGTATTACAGAAGGGGGGAAATACCGTAACAAAGGTGAATTCTGGTTTAATTTGTCGCTTACTGATATTGACCGAATGAAAAAATTACCGCACCTGACAAGTATTGAACCTTTGTTGAAAAAAAAAGGAGTTTTTAATGATTATATATTTCCGGCCAGCGAAAATTATTTATGGAATGAAGATTTTTTTGGACCTGTTTATATTCCTAAAGCTGGCGATTCGGTGAGGCTTTCATTGGATTGCCTCCCTCTATATCAACAAATAATAGGAGTTTACGAAAACAACGAGTTGTCGGTAAGAAATGATTCTATTTTCATAAATAAAAAGTACAGCAGGAGTTATATATTTAAAATGAATTATTTTTTTATGATGGGCGACAATCGGCATAATTCCACAGATTCCAGATTTTGGGGCTTTGTTCCTGAAGATCATATTGTAGGAAAAGCGGTGAAAATTTTATTATCTATAGATAAAACAAACGGGAGAGGCAGGCTAAGAAGTGGAAGATGGTTTAAAAGGATAAAGTAAATAGTATTTAATAAGTAATATATCATAATGCATTCAGTCCTACTTTCATCCGCTTATTTAGCACCATTGGAATATTATTCTTTATTAAAAAACTACGACATCATTTTTATTGAGCAACACGAACATTTTGTGAAACAAACTTTTCGAAGCCGATGCGAAATATATTCTCCAAACGGAAAACAAGTGTTGAGCATTCCTTTAATAAAACGGAATCATAAGCAAACGATGAAAGAAATTAAAATATCGTACGACTATGATTGGCAACGCTTGCATTGGCGTTCGATGGAATCTGCCTACAGGCGCTCTCCTTTTTTTGAATTTTATGAAGATGAGTTGTATCCATTTTATCACGAAAAAAAAATGAACTACTTAATTGATTTGAATGAAGAGATGCAGCAGTTAATGTTAAGTTTAATGAAATTAAAAATCAACAATAGTTTTACAACAGAGTATAAAACAAACTGTGAAAATGCAGATGATTTCAGGAACGGGGATGCTTTTATACCTCCTGAAATAAAAACTTATAACCAGGTATTTGAAACCCGGCATGGATTTATTCCTAACCTAAGTATTGTTGATTTACTTTTTAACCAGGGACCACGCGCATTGGATTATATATAACCTGACCCCTTAATCCCTTCTCCAAAGGAGAGGGGGGTGGCGTAAAAAACTCATGCAGATTTTTAATTGAATAGTTAAATACAATTTGTTATTATCTTTGACGACCATTAAAATACTTTATACTTTTTACATAATACTTTAGACATCCTTATGGACATAGAATTTAATAAAAACGAAGATAAAATGAATCTGCTTATTTCCGCTATGGAAAAGAAGTTGAGTAAAATATATTTGGGAGGCGGAAAAATGAGAATTGATAAGCTTCATGAACAAGGGAAGATGACTGCCCGTGAGCGCATCGCTTTTCTTATTGACAAAGATTCTAAAACTATTGAAATTGGTGCTTTTGCAGGCGAAGGAATGTACGAAGAGCATGGAGGATGCCCGGCAGGAGGTACTGTGGTGGTTATAGGATATGTTAGCAAAAGGCAGTGTATTGTTGTTGCAAACGATGCGACCGTAAAGGCAGGAGCATGGTTTCCTATTACCGGAAAAAAGAATCTGCGTGCACAGGAAATAGCAATGGAAAACCGCCTGCCGATTATTTACCTGGTGGATAGTGCAGGAGTATATTTACCGATGCAGGATGAAATATTTCCTGACAAAGAACATTTTGGTAGAATATTTCGGAACAATGCGATTATGAGCGGAATGGGAATATTACAGATTTCGGCAGTGATGGGTAGCTGTGTTGCGGGTGGTGCATATCTTCCAATAATGAGTGATGAAGCCATGATAGTGGATAAAACAGGAAGTATATTCCTTGCGGGTTCGTATTTGGTAAAAGCTGCAATAGGGGAGACCATAGATAACGAAACGTTGGGTGGAGCTACTACACACTGTGAAATATCAGGTGTTACCGATTATAAATGCAAAGATGATAAAGACTGCCTTACCCGAATTCGTAACATTATGAGTAAGGTGGGTCACTTTGATAATGCCGGTTTCAATCATATTGAAGGCAAAGCACCTAAAAAAGACGAAAAAGAAATTCTTGGAATTATTCCTGATGCAAGAGACAAACAATATGATATGCACGAAATTATTTATCGTTTGGTAGATGATTCGGACTTTGAAGAATACAAAGAAGGTTACGGACAAAGCATTATTTGCGGGCTGGCAAGAGTGGATGGATGGAGTGTTGGTATTGTTGCCAATCAGCGAAAAGTGGTGAAAAGCAAAAAAGGAGAGATGCAGTTTGGAGGAGTAATTTATAGCGACAGTGCAGACAAGTCGGCACGGTTTATTATGAATTGTAATCAAAAGAAAATACCATTATTGTTTTTGCAGGATGTTACCGGCTTTATGGTGGGTTCCCGTTCCGAGCAAGGAGGAATTATAAAAGATGGTGCGAAAATGGTAAATGCAATGAGCAATTCTGTTGTTCCTAAATTTACTGTTATCATTGGTAATTCGTATGGTGCCGGAAATTATGCAATGTGCGGCAAAGCTTACGACCCGCGGTTAATAGTAGGGTGGCCCACAGCACAAGTTGCTGTAATGGGAGGAGCACAAGCTGCAAAAGTGCTGGTACAAATAGAAGTAGCCTCATTGAAAGCAAAAGGAGAAATGATAACTCCTGAAAAAGAAGCAGAATTATTTAATAAGATAAAAGACCGCTACGACAGCCAGACATCGCCTTATTATGCTGCTTCTCGTATCTGGTTAGATGCAATTATTAATCCGCTGGATACCCGCAAATGGATTTCGATGGGAATAGAAATGGCAAATAATTCGCCAATTACCAAGGCTTATAATGTTGGGGTGATTCAAACGTAGCGAAATGAATTATGAAGTGATGGAGAGTTTGCTTATTACCCATTGCCTGTTGATTATTAATTATTGAAATGGAACACCTAAATGCAAACTAAAAATTTTATACAAAATGAGGGGCAAACCTAAATTTATAGTGGTAATAAAAATGCCTGTTACTATTCCTGAAAAAATTACTAAAGCGGGAGCAATAGGGCAATCGTTGGAGAGTAATAGCTATTACCCGGTTCCATCTCCTGCTATAAGTGTATTTAAGGAAGATATTAAAAATGCTTTAGATGCCCAGTCGGGTACCAAAACAAAGCCGCCTACTTATACTATTGCAAAAAGGAACCAATATGTTGCAACAATGGAAACCGACATTGAATCGTATCGAATAGCCTGCCAGGGCTTGGTTAACAATGCGCCTAACGAAAATAAAGCCCGTAAAATAGTTCAAAGCTTTACTATGGAGTTTCGGGGAAAAGGAGGAAATACGAAGCAGCAAGATAAAATTACCGAAGGAAATACTCCAAATTCTGCCCTCTACAAAATGCAAGGCAGGGGAGCACACCAGGTGCAGATAAGTTATGACAAGGGAGCTACCCACCAGGATATTGACCCTTCTTCGAGTGGTAAAACAGAAATTACTAATCTACAGTTGAACACCAACTTCTGGTTGCGAAACAGGCAAATACTCCCCAAACATAAGTATTCTGAATGGACCGATTGGAAACTATTTGCCATCAGTAAATAATTAAACTTTTTCTAAGAAGCTGTCTAAAAATGACCAATTTCTAATATTAAGACCTCACCCCTTTATCCCCTCTCCTTGAAAAAGGAGAGGGGGTAGCAGGTGATAACCTAATAAAAATAGGTTCTTGGGCTTATATCTATTTAGTACTTCAGGAAACGTCACCCCTCTCCTTTTTCAAAGGGCAAACATCTGGTAGATGTTTGAGCCAGGTTGTGCGGAGGCGGCCGGGGGTGAGGTCTAAAGAGCACCTGTAATTATTTTCTGCTGTTTTTAGACAGCTTCTAAAACAATTTTCGTTTACTTTTTAAAGGTTAATCGTTATAAAATAGTAGATACTATTTTATAACGATTAACTATTATTTCATTAATAATAGTTAATAATCAATAATTATTAACTATTATTTAGTGTATTATAGTTAATATTTATAATTTAATAGATATAATTTCAGAAATATTGACTATTATTTATTAAAATATAGTTAATAAGTATTAAAAATTAACGCACCTATCCCTAAGAATAACTGACAATTCATTTTTTTTTGTTAATTATTAATACAGGTCGCCCCTAAAAGGGCTTTATATATTCTATTTCACTACTAACCGACAAAAAATTAATTAATAAAAAGAGATTTCTCACTTCGTTCGGAATGACAAGCATTGTATGAGATTTAGGGCGAAGGGGAGGTCGGGGCGAAGCCCAAACCTCCCCCACGCCTCTCCAAGTGGAAACACCTGTCATTCCGAACGAAGTGAGGAATCTCAAAAAAATAGTCGGTTAGTAGTGATTCTATTTATTGTTTAC
>JANYDQ010000126.1 GCA_025363555.1 Bacteroidota bacterium
AACCGACTAATGGGACTAAAGTCCCTAAATACAAGTAGTTCTGTTTTGTAACCCCAGCCTTAAGGCTGGGGTTAATGAAACCTCACCAGATAAGGGCTTTAGCCCATAAGTCATTTATTAGTCGTTTAGTAGTGATATTTTTACAATCTTCTTTTACCTCCTCCACTAATAAACTAATGAACCATTGGACGCAGCGAACCAATAAATTCCGATATTTGCGCCCCGATGTCAGAACCTGTCAGCCTAAGAAAAAAGTTAATCCTCCGCCTTCGCAATCGTTACCGGTTAACGATAATGAATGACGATACGTTTGAAGAAAAGGTTACCCTTCGCTTAACCCCCTTAGGGGTCGTTATTCTCATAGGTTCCATCACTATTGTAATGACTATGCTCGTAATTTCCCTGCTGGCTTTTACTTCGCTGCGCGAATATATTCCCGGATATGCAGATGTAGGTATCAGGCGAGAAATG
Organism: Bacteroidota bacterium; assembly: GCA_025363555.1. GTDB lineage: Bacteria > Bacteroidota > Bacteroidia > 2-12-FULL-35-15 > 2-12-FULL-35-15 > 2-12-FULL-35-15. Next base: position 472 of record JANYDQ010000126.1, read on the forward strand.
ATAAAAATGGCATTAAAAAGCGATTCGCTGGAACAAACTCTTTCCGAACAAAACTCTTTTATAAAAAACCTGGATAATGTATTAAGCGGAAATATTAAAAACGACAGTGCTAAAACCCGCCCTGAAAAGAAAACAGCACCTCCCAATTTAAAAATAAATGCTTCGCCAAAAGAAGCAGCGTTAAGAAAAAACATTGAGTCGCAGGACCAATATACATTGTCCTATGCCACAGAAACCAACAAAAGCGGGATAAGTAATTTTTTCTTTTTTACACCCATTAAAGGAATTGTTTCTGCTTCGTTTAATACAAAAGAAAAACATTTTGGGGTGGATATTGTCGGACCTGAAAACGAACCCATCAAAGCTACACTGGACGGTACTGTTATACTTGCCAACTGGAGTTCTGAAACGGGATATACCATCACAGTGCAACATTCGAATAATTTAATTTCGGTGTATAAACACAATTCTGTTTTATTAAAAAAAGTGGGTGATTATGTAAAGGCTGGCGAACCACTTGCCATTATTGGTAATTCGGGAGAACAAACCACCGGACCACATCTTCATTTCGAATTGTGGTATAATGGTACTGCTATCAATCCACAGGATTATATGGTGTTTTAAAACAACGAATAACGAATTTACACGAATAACGAATCTGTGTAATCTGTGGTGAAAAAATAATTAATGAATAAAAAGAAACATATCGCAATACTGGGAAGCACCGGCTCCATTGGCACACAGGCATTAGATGTTATTCGTGCCAATGGAAATGTTTTTGCTGTGGAAGTATTAACAGCAGGCAGCAATGCTGATTTGCTGATAAAACAGGCAATTGAGTTTAATCCCAATGCTGTTGTTATTGCTGATGAAACAAAATACCCGCAGGTAAAAGAGGCACTGCAACCCCACGATATAAAGGTGTACGCAGGAACCAAAGCCATTGCCGAAGTGGTGGAAATGGACAGCATTGATTTAGTATTAACTGCCATTGTTGGTTATGCCGGACTGGAATCAACCATTGCTGCCATTAAGTCAGGCAAACAAATTGCATTGGCAAATAAAGAAACATTGGTAGTTGCCGGAGAACTGGTTACTGCATTGGCAAAAGAAAAAGGGGTTAATCTTTATCCAGTAGATTCGGAACATTCCGCCATCTTTCAATGCCTTGCAGGGGAATTTCATAACCCTATTGAAAAGATTTATCTGACAGCTTCAGGAGGTCCGTTCAGGGGCAAGGACAAGGCTTTCCTGGAAACAGTTAAAAAAGAACAGGCATTAAAACATCCTAACTGGGATATGGGAGCAAAGATTACCATTGACTCTGCATCCTTGATGAATAAAGGCTTGGAAGTGATAGAAGCAAAATGGTTATTTGGATTAAAAGCAGAACAGATAGATGTTATTGTGCATCCGCAAAGTATTGTGCATTCCATTGTTCAGTTTGTGGACGGAAGCATGAAAGCCCAGATGGGCTTGCCGGATATGAAATTGCCGATACAATATGCGCTCGGTTATCCTGATAGAATCAAATCAGACTTTCCCCGTTTTAGTTTTATTAACTATCCTCAACTTACATTTGAACAGGCGGATACAAAAACATTTCGTAATCTTGCACTCGCATTCCAGGCAATGAATAAAGGGGGCAATGCTCCCTGTGTTTTAAATGCCGCAAACGAAGTGGCGGTGGAAGCCTTTTTAAAAGATAAAGTTGGTTTTTTGCAAATGAGCGACATCGTGGAACAATGTTTGCAAACAGTCGCATTCATTTCCAAACCCGGCTACACGGATTATGTAGAAACAGATAAAGAAACAAGAAGAGTTGCCAGTTTAATGCTTTAAAGTGAAGCAGCAACTAATGAACAATTGAACCAATTAACTAATTTATGGGAGCATTAACACAAGCATTACAATTTATATTAAGTCTTTCTATCCTCATCGTGTTGCACGAATTGGGGCATTTTATCCCGGCAAAATTATTTAAAACAAGAGTAGAGAAATTCTATTTATTCTTCGACCCCTGGTTCTCTTTATTCAAATTCAAAAAAGGAGAAACAGAATATGGTATCGGGTGGTTGCCATTGGGCGGATATGTCAAAATAGCCGGAATGATTGATGAATCGATGGACAAAGAACAAATGAAACTGCCACCGCAGGATTGGGAATTTCGTTCGAAGCCAGCCTGGCAACGATTAATCATTATGTGTGGCGGAGTTACTGTAAATGTAATTCTGGGTATGTTGATTTATGCAATGGTACTATATAACTGGGGCGAAAAATATCTTCCTGCTCAAAATGCTACCTATGGTGTTTCCTGCGATTCGCTTGCATTAAAAATGGGCTTGAAAGATGGAGATAAAATTATTTCTGTTGATAATACACCCGTTTTAAGCATGGAAAAGGTTTTTGGAGATGTGCTGATAAATAAAGCAAAAACCATACAGGCAGACCGAAACGGTCAAAAGGTAGAAATAAAGGTTACCGATGAGGATTTGAGTGCCATGATTACAAACAAACTTCACCTGGTTGAACCTCGTTTCCCGTTAGATGTAATATCGGTAGCTGCGGGTAAACCTGCTACCGAAGCAGGAATACAGGTAGGTGACAGAATGGTTTCTGTAAACGGGGTCTCCACACCATTTATGCAGGATTTTACAAAAGAACTTTTGAAATATAAAAACAGGAAAGCAGATATTGGGTTCATCAGGGGAAAAGACACCATCATCAAAAAACAATTACAGGTTTCTGAAGTGGGCAGAATAGGGATAGGAATAAATACCGATTTAAGTAAATACTTCACCATGCAAACCCTGCATTATGGGTTTTTTGAATCCTTCCCTGCTGGTATCCATAAGGCAAACGAAACATTTACTAACTATGTAAAACAGTTTAAGGTAATATTTACCGTAAAAGGTGCGGCAAATGAAGTTGGTGGATTTATGTCGATGGGTAAAATATATAGCCCCACCTGGGATTGGGAAAGTTTCTGGGCTTTCACTGCTTTTATCAGCATTGCCCTGGCTTTTATGAATATCCTGCCCATCCCTGCATTAGATGGTGGACATGTAATGTTTCTATTATATGAAGTTATAACAAGAAGAAAACCAAACGAAAAATTTATGGAATATGCGCAATATGTAGGTATGTTTTTGCTGCTTGCCTTGTTATTATTTGCTAACGGAAACGATGTAGTGAAATTGTTCAACAAATAATCGTTAATGAGTAAGTTACTACTATACATTTTTGTTTGCTGCTTCTTATTTCCCGGCAATATCTTGTTTGCCCAGGAAGGAACCCGCACTGCCAGCACAGACAACAAAACATCAGAACTTTCCGGAAAAATAATGATTATTCCTTTCGAACCGAAATTGTATTTAAGCGAAATTGATATGAAAATCAATGAGCAGACTAAATGGAAGTTCGACCAAATCAGGGAAAACTTTCGTCACCAGTTGGATGCTCAACTAAAATTAAAATTACAAAGTGTCGGAACAGTTTTATCCTTTTATTCCGATTCCGCAAAAACATGGAAAGATTTGATGTACACTTATAAATCAACCGGGCTTTCTCCTGATTTATTAGATAAGCCTACAGATGCCTCTGTGGTTAATAAAAAACAAACAGGAATAAAGGATGGTGAAGTGCATGTGGAAATGAGCAATGACAAAAAGTTTATGAATACTAAAATCACAGATAAAGAATTGCTGAATTATCTTACCACAAAATACAAATCCGATTATTTTGTTTTCATAAACGAATTAGATATTCTTTCCGTCCCCGATTCGTATGACCTTAGTACAGATAGCTATAAAAGAGAAGTGGCGGTGCATTACAGTATAATAGATAAATCAGGCAAAACATTAAATGCAGGACTTTTTTCTGCACGCTTTTCTTCAAAAGAAAACAATCCAAAAAAAATTATTGCATTGTGTTTTTCTCCTATTGCTGCTTCCATTTCCGCGAAGCTTTCGGACATTCTAATCCGAAACCCCGCTATAACAAATAAAAAATAAAGCAAATTCTATTTGCCTTTAACAATTACCATTCAATAGATTTTATTCTTCAAGGCTCCAGTCAATGGGCAAAATCAAATTATGCTCCAGCAATTTGTTGGTTTTAGAAAAATGTTTGCACCCGAAAAACTTTCCACCTGCCAATGGCGAAGGGTGAGCCGCTTTTAAAATAAAATGCTTATCCGTATTTATTAATTCTTCTTTTGTTTGCGCATACTTGCCCCATAAAATAAACACAATCCCCTTTTTTTGTTCTGAAATTTTTTTAATTACTGCATCTGTAAATTGCTCCCACCCTTTCTTTTGGTGCGAACCGGGATGGTTGGCACGAACTGTTAATGTTGCGTTGAGTAATAATACTCCCTGGTTAGCCCAGGGTTCGAGATTACCGCTCCGGGGGATTGGAATACCTAAGTCCGTTTGCAGTTCCTTGAAAATATTAACCAGTGAAGGTGGCTTTTTTACTTCATCGCTCACCGAAAAACATAATCCGTTAGCTTGTCCTGGTCCGTGGTAAGGGTCTTGCCCTATAATTACCACCTTCACTTTATCAAAGGGAGTATGGTTAAAGGCAGAAAATATAAGTTTTCCAGGAGGATAGACCTTAAATTCTTTCTTTTCCTTCACCAGGAATTCTTTGAGTTTTATAAAATAAGGTGATGTGAATTCTTCTTTTAAAATCGCGTTCCAACCCGGATGTATTGCCACATTTTTAGTTTCCATTCATAAGTATTTATATTGTTTTGTGTAAAGTAATATTGAATGTAACCATTTTTTTATTGGTATTGGTAAAATATTTTTTCATACATTTGTGCAACCGTAGAATTATAGTAATTTTGCACTTTAATTAAAAAAGAACATAAATTTTATCCGGCTCAAATGAAAAAGATTTTTGTAATTATTTTGTCAGTTGTTTTTATCAGTTCTGTTTTTACTTCCTGTAAAAGCCACGAACGTTGCGCTGCTTATGGCAAAATTAATAAAATAGATTCTGGGAAATCTATTTCGGACAAGACACAGAAAGCTATTTAAACGGTTTTCTGTTTTTCAATAACCTATTCCCTTTTTTTAATAATTAAATACAACCGTCTGTTTAATTTCCGGATCCAGGCTTTTTGCCACCGGGCAAACCAATGCAGTTCGTTCCAGCAACTCTTTATCTTTATCGGTATAACTGTTATCAGGCATAGAAATTTCGACTATTATTTCTCCCACTCTTCTTGGGTTTGATTCCATTATTTTTGTTATTTCAACCGTTGCATTATCTATATTAAGCGAATGTCGTTCTGCCACAATCCCCATCACTGTCAGCATACAGCATCCCAAAGATGTTGCTAATAAATCCGTTGGCGAAAACGCTTCTCCTTTTCCATTATTATCAGGAGGGGCATCGGTAACAATTTTATTACCCGATTTCAAATGAATAGCTTCGGTTCGAAGGTTGCCAACGTATGTTATTTTTGAAGTTTTCATATTATTTTTGTCTTTTAATTATTTATAATTAATACTTTTGTGGTAGCAAAGATAACGCAATGTATAAAGCCATTTATTCTTTTCTTTTAATTTTTCTTTTTTCTTTTGCAGCATTAGCACAAAAAGGGGAAGATAATGAAACTCGCCTTCAAAAGGGGGAAGACTTAAATGTATTGTATCGTAACGAAGCAAGTATAGGCTTGTTTATACACACTGCCGGTGGTATAGGGCTTGCGTATCGCAGGGGGTATCATGTTACTGCTTTCCGGAACAGAATGTTTGAAGTGGAAGTTCAAAATTTCAAGCATCCCAAAGAAGTAAAAAGTGTAAATTCTATTCGTGAAAGCGGGAAAGGGTTTGTTTATGGCAAACTGAATTCCTTCCTGTTATTCCGTCCCGGGGTAGGTTATCAAAATATTTTGTATCAGAAAAGTGATAAAAAGAGTGTGGAAATTCGCAGCTCTTATTATGTAGGGGCAATCATTAACTTTGCCAAACCAATGTATTTAGTGGTTCAGCATAGCCAAAACGACCAGAAAACAACTGAAAGGTACGACCCTGATAAAGATAGTCTTAGTAATATACAAGGCAAAGCTGACTTTTTCTATGGAATAGAAAATACCAAAATATACCCCGGAGGATATGCGAAATTCGCTTTGAGTTTTGAATATGCCAATCGCTACAATGGGATAAAAGCTATTGAAACGGGTGTTATTGGAGATTTTTATCCTCAATTAATTCCTATGATGGCTTACAATAAAAACCAGCAGGTATTTGTTGAATTGTACCTAAAACTGATTTGGGGTAAAAAATGGTTTTAAGTTTCTTCCTGCGAATAACGAATTTTATCGAATAACGAATTAACAGTAATGTCAGAATTAATTACAAACGAAGAAAAGAAAATTGTCCGCAAACCGGATTGGTTGCGTGTTAAATTACCTACCGGTAAGGAATATGCCCAGGTGAGACAAATAGTTTCCACTCATAAATTACATACAATTTGCGAAAGTGGCAATTGTCCTAATATGGGCGAATGCTGGGGAGCAGGCACGGCTACCTTTATGATACTGGGAAATATTTGCACCCGCTCCTGCGGGTTTTGCAATGTGGCTACCGGTCGCCCTCTTGCCGTTGATTTGCAGGAACCGCAACGTGTAGCTGATTCCGTAAAATTAATGAATGTAAAACATTGTGTAATTACTTCTGTGGACAGAGACGATTTAAAAGACGGGGGATCCATTATATGGGTAGAAACGATAACTGCTATTCGTAAAGCAAGTCCTCAAACAAAGTTTGAAACATTAATACCCGACTTCCAGGGAAAATGGGAAAACCTGCAACGCATCATTGATGCACAACCCGATATTGTTTCTCATAACCTGGAAACAGTAAGGCGACTGACCAAACAAGTTCGTATCCAGGCAAAGTATGATAGAAGTTTAGAAGTTATTAAACGGTTGCACGATGGAGGAATGAAAACAAAATCAGGCATTATGCTTGGGTTAGGAGAAACCGAACAGGAAATTTATGAAACTATGGATGATTTGCGAAGAGCAGGATGCGATGTTTTAACCATGGGACAATATTTACAACCTACCCCTAAACATTTGCTTGTAGTGGAGTTCATTCGCCCGGAAGTATTTGCTGTATTCAAACAAGTAGGATTAGAAAAAGGCTTTCGTTTTGTAGAAAGCGGTCCGTTGGTGCGCTCTTCTTATCACGCAGAAAAGCATATTTTTTAAAACAGGATAGTTTTGCAAGACGAAAATACTTGCTAACATTCTCTAATATGTGTTTGTTTTTATTGATATTTATCAATATTCAAAACAGGCACTTACTACCCAAAACATTCACTTCTCAATTTTTCAAAAAAAACGCCTGTTTCAATTTCTCGAAACAGGCGTTTTAATAAAAAGGAACTATTCTATTTAAGCAAAGTTACATGACCTACATATTCATGACCAAGACCTTTCCAATCTTTTAAATTAATTTTATAAACATATACACCCAATTCACACACCTCTCCTGAATTGTTTTTCCTCCCATTCCATCCCTCCTGCAAATCACCTGTTGTGAATATTCGTTCACCCCAACGGTCAAAAATAGACATTTCAAAACCCGTAGTCTTAATATCCGTACCACTTAATTTAAACACATCATTCGTTCCGTTTTCATCATAAGGAGAAAAAGCATTTGGTATGTAACAGGTAAGAATAGGGTCAATTACAATTGTTGCACTTGCGGTATCCACACAACCATGAATATTGCTAACCACCAGCACCACATGATAAGAACCCGTATCAGCATATGTATAAACAGGATTTTGGTCAGTTGCGCCTGCGCCATTTCCAAAAGTCCAAATCCAGCTATCAATCACACCGGTCGAGTGATCATGAAAATGAATTTCGGGTGTCATAATATCCGTAGGCTGAGGCGTAGCATTAAATATTGCTACCGGTTGAGAATAAATATTTATTAATCCTACCTGCGTCAAGGAGTCCCTGCACCCTGTTGTATTGGTATAGGTAAGGGTTACCGTATAAGGTATTCCACCATGATAACTTAAATAAGTGTTTGAAGGGTTAACCGCTGTAGAAGTGTTTCCGTCACCAAAATTCCAGTGATACGCACCGCCCGGTTGGTCAACAGTACTAGTAAAATGAATGGTTGTTGGTTCGCAACCGCCCGTAATATCAGGAACAAAAGAAATCACAGGTAATGCTATCACAGTTACCGTGGCTGAAGCAGTATCCCCACAGAATTGAGTTAAATAATGGAAAATAGTATGAACACCTGCTCCTGCCAATGAAGGAGTAAATAATCCAGTAGTTGACATTCCCGGTCCTCCCCAGGTTCCGCCCATTCCAACAGACGAAAACTGAATCGGAGCGGCATCTATACAAAAAGGACCTCCAACCGGGTTAATAGTTGCATCCACCTGTTGAGTTACACTCACCAAAGCCGTATCCTGGGAATAACAAGGAGTATAAATAGTATACGTTACAATGTTTACATTTCCGGCAAGTCCAGGCAGTGTAGGGTCAAAAGTTCCTGCAATAGTATCAGTTATTCCATAACCACTCCAGCTTCCACCAGCAGTTGCCGCTGTTAATGTAACTGGATTGTATGAAGTACACAAAGGTGCTACATTTGTTATGGTAGCGTCAAACGTATTGGCTACAATAATGGTTATAGTTGTATCTCCTACCCCGCAAGGTCCAGCTGCTACTGTATAATGAATAACGTGAGAACCAACTCCGGCTGTTACGGGGTCAAAAATCCCTAAATTGGTATCAATTATTCCGGATCCCGAAAAAAAACCTGTTCCGATAGGAACGGAAATCTGTAATGTATCAATTGGACTTGCCGTGCAAAAAGGTCCTGCCGGAGTGATGTGCATCGTTGAAATATTTATGACACCTACATGAACCGTATCTGTTGCAGTACATCCTCCATTGATATTAGTAACCGTAATCTGGTAATCTGTAATTACAGTAGGACTTCCGGTGGTATTTTGTGCCGTTGGATTCGCAATATTTCCACCCGTAGGAAACGATGTCCACTGATAAGTGAAGTTAGCAGGATTTTGAGACACCGAGCAATAATGTAATCTCATGTCAGGATGCAGCATGCCAACTTGAAGAAATCCGGGGGCTGTACATTGATCAGACGCATCACTGACTGACCATTGGCTTGAATAATTAGTAGTAACAGTTTGAGGGGTTGAACAATTTTGAGTATAATTTGGAAAAGGAGGTCCGTTACTAAAGCATACCTCTATTATTACACTCGAAATTCCATCCCATTCATATCCTGTGGTAAAAGAGAAAGTATTCCAACCCATTGATACATTCACTGTTTGTGTAGGAAATACGGTGAAAAGACCAGTTGCAAAAACAGGGGTAATATTATTGAAAGTAGTAAGTGCTGTACAACCCATTTTTATTGTAAATTCTGGATAAGCAGTAATACCGGCAAGGGCTGTAACATTCCAATCAATCTGGTCAATTTTTCCGGCAGTAATGCCGGCAGCATTTAATTCAGCAACAGTATATAAATATTGTTGAGTAACAGAAGTGAAATAATTACCAAAAGGGGCAGGGTAAGAAAAAGCGGAATTAGAAGTCAAACCTGTACCTATTGTTGCCGGGTTCGAAGCACCGCTGCATGTTCCGGAAGTACTCAAAGCACAAACTGTTGGATTAGTAGGTCCCGTAAATGCCACATTCAGAAAAGCTGTTCCACTGCAAAAAGAAGTATCTGAATATGCGGTAATTACTGGTTGCGGCAGCGTAACCACGTTTACAGCAGGAGAAACCCCTGTACAACCATTCGAGTCTGTTACAGTTAAGGTATAATTACCTCCGCCAACGGTTATTGAACTTGTAGTTGCTCCGTTCGACCATAAGTAAGTTGCATATATTAATGAATCGCATGTTAAAGTGGTAGTTCCCGTGCCGCAAGCCGTTATAGTAGGACCTAAAATTATTGGAGTTGGATTTGGATGAACCACCACATTTACTCCAACTGTAGCCTGGCAACTTTGCAGTACACAATGAACTGAATAATAACCCGCAGTTGAAACGGTAATGGAAGTATTTGTTGATCCTGTTGACCAATTATAGGAATCGTAATTAGTGGGGCTTACAGACAAAACAGTGCTGTTTCCCCCGCAAAGAGCCAGCACTCCCGTAATGACGGGATTGAGTTGTCCCACAGTGCTTGTATCTATAAATATGGTTGCATTAATAATAGTAGTATCTACCGGATTTCCATTGTCCCAGGCTGTAAATGTAATTACATGATAACCGGCATTAGCTCCTGAACCAATTATCTGAACTTGGGCATCGCAGGTGTTCCCTGCAACAATGGGGGAAACCGTTGCACCCGTTAATCCGTTTAGATTAACGGTAACATTGGTTATTTGTCCCGTTTCCGGAGAAAGAAATAACGCATCCACAATTGCTGTATCATTCAGCCCGCATACTCTAACCGTATCGCAATTATTTAACGTACTGCAAATAGGAGGAATATTAAGTGCAGCATTACAACTATTAAAATAAAACGTTTTATTAGTTAACCAGCCAACTTGATTATTAACAGCAGTAGCGCTAAAAAAAGTGGTGCCTGGCGCATTAAACCCTCCTATTTGGAAATATCCCACCCCATTTCCCTGGTTAACTCCAACAATAGCTGACGAACCACCAAAACCACCAGCTCCGCCGGAAGCAGTGCCTGTTGTCCATTGCATCTGGCCATAATTAACACCTATATTATTACCTGCTGGCAATATCGGGTCTGAACCATCAGTAATAATCACCTGGAATGAATTAAACAATGTTCCTTCACAATAAAAACTGGTAACATTTGACCAGGTAACTATAAAATGGGATGCTGTCCCCTCATAACAAACCGTTCCGGGATTGACGCAATTAGTTTGCACATCAGCCCAAAAAGGAGCAATCATGTCATATCCAACTGTTGGAAACGGAACAGGTACATAAGTAAAGAAAGGAGCACTAAAAGATAAATTCCCGTTGTTATTTAAATAAACTTGAGTTTCATTGGTTCCATAAAAACAAAAGTTAAAAAGTAATGGAAGAGCAGCCGAACTGCAATCATCGCATCCGGGCATATTCGAAACTACACCTCCACCTGTACCGCAAGGCACAAAAGAACCGCACCCTGAAGGATTCCCAACCGGATTGCCACCACCTGAATGACCACGAGTATTATGACCACTTGTATTATGACCACCGAAACTAATTCTCTTCTCCTTGCCGTCAATATAAAAATTAGGAGATGTTTTTTTAAGTTCTATAAGCGCAGCTCTCATCTCTGCATCTTTTTGTTCCTCTGTTCTGTTATCAACAGGTATTGGATTTGGGAGCAAGGTTCCATTTGTCTTCATTTGCTCATATTGCGGACTATCCACTGATGGCATATTATTATTTTGCGCAATTGCCTGGAACGATAAAAAGAGACAAATGGATAGAGTAGTGTAAAGTATTTTCATTTTTATTTTTATTAATTTAAGTAACTTTTAAAATCAAAATTATGTAGTATTATTTAGAAAAAAATTTAAAAAACCATAACACCCGCAAATTTTATGCGGATGTTAGTTATTATTCTCTTACCTAATAAGAGTAACATGACCAATGTAATCATGTGCCAGTCCTTTCCAATCCACTAAATGTATTTTGTACACATACACATCCTGTTGAGCGGCTTCACCGATATTATTTCTCTTTCCATTCCATCCCATATTTATATCTGATGAACTGAACACACGTTCACCCCAACGATCGAAAATCAACATTTCGAAACCATCTGTTCTTATATTTGTTCCTGCCATTCTCCATTCATCGTTATCTCCGTTTCCATCTGGCGTAAATGCGTTGGGAAACCAACACGTCATTATCGGGTCAATCACTATAGTATGGTATGCCGTATCCGCACATGGTCCTAAAGTATTTGTAACGATTAACTGCACATGGTAAGACCCTGAATCAGGATAAGTATAAATTGGATTTTGGTTAGCAGAACCTGCACTGGCATTTCCAAATGTCCACGCCCAGGTATCAATCACCCCGGTAGAATGGTCGTGGAAATGAATTTCAGGCTGCGTTACATCAGTAGGTTGCGGAGTCGCATTAAAGATAGCATGAGGTTGAGAATAAATGGTAATCATATTAGAATCTATTAAAGTAGAAGAGCAACTATTAGTATTTGTATAATGAAAAATTACTGTATAAGGAGTTCCTCCGTTATAATCTAAATAAGTGCAGGAAGGGTTACATTGTGTAGATGAGGTTCCGTTACCAAAATTCCAGGAGCAATTTCCTCCAGGCTGGTCGGTTGTACTTGTAAATTGAATGGTGGTGGGTTCGCAGCCCCCCGGCAAATCGGAGGTAATAGATAAAACAGGCAACGCAATCACCGTAATAGTGGTGGAAGCTGTGTCTCCGCAAAAAGCAGTTAAATAATGGTAAACAGTATGTACACCTGCCCCTGCCAGAGAAGGACTAAACACCCCGGTAGATGACATTCCGGGTCCTCCCCATGTACCACCTGCACCTACAGATGTAAGTTGAAGGGAAGCAGAATCGATACACATTGGTCCTGCAACAGGGTTAATAGTTGCATCCACCTGTTGAGTTACACTCACCAAGGCTGTATCACGCGAATAACACGGAGTATAAATAGTGTAGGTTACGATGTTTACATTACCGGCAAGTCCGGGCAATGTAGGGTCAAAAGTTCCGGCAATAGTATCTGTGATACCATAACCACTCCAGCTACCGCCTGCTGTTGCAGCAGTTAACGTTACCGGGTTATACGAAGTACATAAAGGAGGTATGGGTGCAATGGTAGGGTCTAATGTATTAGACACAATAATAGTAATGGTTGTATCGCCTACTCCGCAAGGTCCGCTGGAAACAATATAATGAATAATATGACTTCCCACACCTGCGGTAACAGGGTCGAATATTCCTAAATTAGTATCTATAATCCCCTGCCCGGAAAAAACTCCCGTTCCGATAGGTACGGAAACCTGCAAAGTATCAATAGGACTGGCGGTGCAAAATGGTCCTGCTGGGGTAATGTGCATGGTAGCAATACTGATTACACCAACGTGCACCGTATCAATGGCGGTACAACCTCCACTTGTATTGGTAACGATAACCTGGTAATCGGTTATTGCCAAGGGTGAACCTGTAGTATATTGTGCCGTATCATTAGCAATGTTTCCACCTGCCGGGAAAGCCGTCCAAAGGAAAGAGAAATCATTCGGGTTTGGAATAATAGAACAATAGTGAAACTGAACATCAGGGTGTTGGTTGGCTGTTAATAACCACGTTGGCGGATTCGAACAATAATCCATTTGGTCATTAATTCCCCATTGGCTCGAAGTATTTGTAGTTGCAGTAAAAGTATTTGAACTGTTTAATGTGTAATTACCATAACCGGCACCATTAGGATTTGGACCTGTTGTCCAACATACCTGAACTATAATATTTGAAATTCCATCCCATTCGTAAGGATTTGAAAGAACGAAATTATTCCAACCAGTTGTAATATTAACTGTAGTTGCCGGAAAAACAGTAAATAATCCGGAAGATAATACTGGTGAAACAGAATTAAATGTGGTGAGATTGGTACATCCCATTTGAATAGTAAATTCGGGGTAAGCAGTAACACCGGCAAGTGCGGTAATATTCCAGTCAATCTGGTCAATCTTTCCTCCAATTATTCCGGCAGCATTTAATTCTGCTGCTGTATATAAGAATTGGGCGATTTCAGAAGTATAAAAATTTCCAAAAACAGCAGGATAGCCGGTTGAACCATTCACATTAGTATTACCTACAGTTCCTAAAAAACCCATTGCTGCAGCACCCCCGCAGCCCCCCGTTGGGCTTAAACCGCAAATAGGAGGAATACCCCCTCCGCTAAAGTTCGCATTAAGCGTTGCCGTTCCCGAACAGAAAGAAGTATCATTACTTACTGTAATATTGGGTTGAAATGCAGCGGCTACCGTTATTGAAATATTGCTGGAATGCACACAACCTGTTGGAGAGGTGATGGTGAGCAGGTAAGTATAAGTTCCCGGGCTATTAAACGTAGCGGTTGGATTAGCGATGTTTGCATTACTCAAATGGGTAGCCGGTGACCATAAATAAGTATAGGTAGAAGGATTACCCGGAGACACATTGGAAACATTGAGTTGAACGGGGTCTAACAAACAGGTATTAGCTGAACTTTGAGTTACAGTATAAGTAAAATCAGGAACAACAAAGATGGTTACTGTATCTGTCAAGACACAACCGGCTGCTCCGTTTGTAATCAAAATATAAGTAGTGGTAGCAGTTGGTGTGGCAATAGGGTTCTGACAGGTGTCGCAGGAAAAGTTTTGCATTGGACCGCTCAACACCATAGGAGGTCCGTTCAGCACTGTCCAGTTAAAATGTGTTCCCGGTCCTCCGGCTTGCCAAAGTGTATCCGACTGGTTACCGCAAATGGTAACATCCTGCCCGGCATAAGTAGCAGGCAGAATCAGCATAATGTAATTCACCGTTTGCTGCCCGGTAACGGGGCAGGCATTATCCGTGACCGTTACGGCAAAGGTATTAAATGAACCGGATGAACCTACCGGTGCTGTCCAGCTTACATAAATTGTTATCGGGTTAGTACCAGAACTAGTAATGGTGGCACCGGGCATTACCTGGGCAATGTTGGAAGTATAAGCCAAAATATCAGCCGGATCAGGGTCGGTGAAACTAAACTGAAAGGAAAAAGGTACGTTTTCGCATACCTGCACTCCATTTGGTGGCAACACCACCGCCCCGAATCCAACCAGGTTGGTTACCGGTCCGGCACTGCAGGGAACTACCTGGTTGGTGCAATTTACAACCACCATGTGTACATCTCTCACCACAGTACCTATCACCACTCCATTGGCATCTCTTTCTGTTACCAAAAAAGCAACCACAAAATTTCCAATCAAGGTAGGAATAAACTGAATTAATCCACTAGAGGGAAGAATAGAAATGCCGGGCATAGGTGCAGCGCCTGTATAGCCAGCAGCATACGTTATGGGGGTGGTAGCGTTGGTGCTCATAGCATCCACAAAAGAAAAAGCAAGGGAATTACCATCTATTTCCACCACGCCCGGGCTGTAGCAAACCGTTTGCCCCACACATAAGTAAGGCAATGGCTGTGAAGTAAAATAGGGTGAATTATTAGCAGGAGCAGCTATATTATTTAAAGTTGCATAAAAAGTAAAGCTATCAAAATTAGGAGCGTTTATGGCTATATTGCGGCAGCAGGAAGTATGAAAAAACGTCCATAAGGTACACGCACCGGGCAGGGTAATTACAGCAGAATACACATTTACCTTGTTGCCTGGAATAGTACCTCCGTTACAGGTAGTGGTTGCAGTAGGGCAAACCTGTGAAATTTCATACGAAGTATCCAGGTTTACTGTAAAGTTTAAATCGGCAAACCCACCATTGTTTGTAGTTGCCATTTGTTGTGAAGCCCCGGGATCAAAAGAAGCACAATCCCAATAATTAGTTAAAATTACCTTAAACTGGTTCGGACCTACATTTTTGTAAGTTACTTCACCTCCCGAAACGTGAGAGGCGGATGCGATTTTTGGTGTTGCGCCCAAAAGGGCTATTATTGCTATAATGCGGGTAATTTTTTTTAACATCGTTTTTTAATTAATGAAAATTATAGTGGTTATTTTCTTTTTATTAGTTTGTTTTTCGGTTTCGGTTCGCTAAATTAATAAATTTTTTACTGTTACTTCATAAAATAATTGTTTTTTTTACAACAGGAGGCAACCATTTATCACCCTCTACGTCTATAGATGTTTTAAATTTCGAAAAGGTTGCATCCGTTTCCTTAATTTTTGCATTATTTATACTTATTTTTGTTTTGACACTGTTTTAAAACAAAAAAATCCTGCTAAACAACAGTTTAGCAGGGTTTTGGTAAAAAATTACCTCTCTGAAATGCGTTTCGAGGTATTATTGTATTACTATTTTCCTGTTTACCCGGTGTTTGTTTTCATCCGTAATTTGCACAAAATAAACCCCTCTTTCCATCTCTCCTTTTTTTATTTCTTTGCCTAATACATCGGTTATTTTTATAGTGGTATTCTTTTGTTGTTTGTTGAAAGTAAGGGTGGTGGAGGAAGTGAAAGGGTTGGGGAAAATAAGAATGGTCGATTCATTTGTAATTGCCGGAACACTAACGGTTTCACAACCCTGGCAATTAATAATATTTGCTGGAGTTAAGGAGGAAACATAACCTAAATCACTTATATAAAGCACCCTCCGGCTAAATAAACGGTTGGCTGATGGTCAATTACTTTTCCAAAAGAAGATTCAATTTCAATGCTGTTATTTATTAATTCGAGGTTTTGATTGCCGGGGAACGAAAGTTTTATTTTTTCTGCATCTGCACCCGGATACAAAATAAAAGAATATTCAACCCCGCTCGAATCTTTTGGAAATTCAAAAACCACATCAGTATTCGGGTAAATATTTTTATATGTTATTTTCTTAAAAGCATGGGCGATGATAGTTCTCAATTTATCCGGGCTTTTAGCATCACTAAAAGAATAATAATTACTTACCTGGTTTCCGGAAACTCAAACTTACATCAGAGTTGGAACCGGCAAATTTTAATTCATGAAACTTTTCTACATCTTTATATTGATGTTCTTCCTTCTCATTTTCTGCATTGGCAGATGGATAGGCGCCTCTCCTCTTTTTCCATTTCATCTTTGGTTTTCTGCTCTCGTTCCTTTCTTACAATGGTATAACCGCTCTTTGTAAAAAAATACTGAACCCCGTCTATATGGGTGGAATACAAAACAGTTTCACCATTTGGAATTTTTTGAGTGTCGAACTGCCCTTTATTTTCAATAAAGTTTTTTTGTTCAAACATGTTTGTGTTTATCCAATTGACCTGTGCGGATAAAAATTGAATACCAAGGACTAACCCGGCAAGAAAAATTTTTGTTTTCATAGTATGTTTTATTTTTCAATTGCAAATATAAAATAATTTCATGGCAAACCAGTATCTTTTTCTGATTCATAAGTTATGGGTATAAAACATACATAAAAAATATTTTAATAAAAACGTAACCTTTTCAAAAAAATCTCGTAAAAGACTATATAGCGGTTATTAATAAACCACTAAAAACAGAGTTACTAAAAGATAAATAATTTACTCAACCCATAATCTCTCGACCGCATGTAGTGAACCTTACTACTTTAAAAAGTCCCTGAACCTGTAACAGTATGGTTGGGCAATTTCAAAAATTTTAAAGTACGCTTATAAATAAGAGTTTTTCGTTCTTTGTTTGTCCTGAACTTGTTTCAGGAACATATTATTGAATGTTTTTGCCTTGTTTTCATTGAAAATGAAGGTTAAAAAAGTATGATTTCAAAAAGGGAAAACCGTATTCTGACAAGAAAATGGAATTTTTCCGATTGGAAATGGAGTTTTTCCAATCGGAAATAACATTTTCGCGATAGCAAAAAAGCCATTCCCGATTGGAAAAGAGATTTTTG
>JANYDQ010000184.1 GCA_025363555.1 Bacteroidota bacterium
AAACGTTGCCAGCCATAGGGTCGGGAAAATTTGGTTTTCAAACAAAACGGCTGACGACTTACCAACAAAGATTTCCCACGCGGACAAGTGAACGGCTTCGGGACAACTTGGACTTTGAAAAACTAAAATGTGGGACAGATAAAAAATAATACAGCCGACCCTTCGCTTTTTTAAAAAGATTCTCCTCCGAATTGCCCCGCTTCATTTGGCACATGCCATAGCCGCGCAAACCCACCGCGACTCCAAAGCTATGGCAAGAGCCAAATCCCCACCCACAATTAAAACGGCCAAAACAGCTAATTTTGCCAACACACACAATAATAACGATATTGACAAGCTAATCTCTAACTGACTTAATGGCGACACATAAACTTTCACTTTCCAGTTTACAAACCTTTCTTGAAGGTGCTTGCGAAAGTTTACGAGGCAACATGGATGCCTCTGAATACAAGGAATATATCATTGCAATGCTGTTCCTAAAGCGGGTGAACGACCAGTTTGAGGTGCATCGAGACACAAGAAAGAAAAAGATTGTAGATGGCAGAGGCGTAAGCGACCCTGAAATGATTTACGGGGAATTGGAAAAACAAAATGCACCAGAATACGACTTCTTTGTTCCTCTGGCAGCTCGGTGGAAAAAATTGGATGGAGACCCTGAATTTTTCATTAATGAAAAGGGTGAACAACAGAAGTATGCCTACATCAAGGATTTACAAGAAGAAATTGGCGACCACCTGAATAAAGCTCTTGCTGCTTTGGAAGATGCCAACCTCGACAAGTTGGAAGGAGTTTTAAAATCCATCAACTTCAACCGGAGCATTGGCAAAAACAACAAACAAATTACCGATGAAGATTTAAGGGAACTGATTCGTGATTTCAATAAGAAAAACTTACGGGACGAAAATTTAGAGTTCCCCGATTTGATGGGAGCTGCTTATGAATACCTGATTAAATATTTTGCTGACAGTGCAGGAAAAAAAGCAGGAGAATTCTACACGCCAAACGAAGTGGTGAAACTCCTGGTAAACATCTTAGAACCCAAACAAGACGCTGAGATTTATGACCCCACTGTAGGTAGTGGCGGTATGCTCATAGAATGTAAAAACTATGTTGAAAGCCGTTATGGTTCATCACGTAACCTCTCGCTTTACGGACAAGAGAAAAGTGGAACAGTTTGGGGATTGAGTAAAATGAATATGCTTTTCCATGGTGTTTATGACAGTAACATTGTGAATGGCGATACACTCATGAACCCGTTGCATATTGACAATGGCGAACTAAAAACTTTTGACATTGTAATTGCCAATCCACCCTTTTCGCAGAACTACACCAAAGATGGAATGAAGTTTAAAGAGCGCTTCAACTTTTGGATGCCTACAAAAGGAAAAGCCGACTTTATGTTTGTGCAACACATGGTTTCTTCCCTTAACAATGTGGGAAGAATGGCTGTGGTGATGCCTCACGGTGTTTTGTTTCGTGGTGGCGATGAACGCAAATTTAGAGAACACCTGATTAACCGTGGTTATCTGGAAGCGGTGATTTCCATGCCTTCCGCTCTTTTCTATGGAACTACCATTGGTGCAGCAGTTCTAATAATCAATAAAAAGGATTCACACTCGCGTGAAAATGTGCTATTCATTAATGCCGACAGAGAATACAAGGAAGAAAAAAATCAAAACAAATTAAGACCCGAAGACAATGAAAAAATTGCCTTCACGTATCGCAACAAACAAATTATTCCGAAATACAGTGCGCTGGTGAGCAAAGCCGATTTGGCTGCCGAGGAATACAACCTGAACATACGCAGGTTTGTAGACAATGCACCACCTGCCGAGCCACACGATGTGCATGCTCACCTGCAAGGCGGTGTGCCCGAAAGCGAAGTAGATGCTTTGCAATCTATATTTGCTTCTTACCAAGGTTTACGTGAAAAACTATTTGTGAAGCTGAAAGATGGTTACTTGAAATTTACCGATGCCATTTCGCAAAAAGAAGAACTTAAAAAGCTGTTTGACGAAAGTGCCGAAATTAAAACAGCACATGCACAATACACCGAAGCCATTAACCAATGGTGGCAACTGCAATTGCCTGTAATAGAAAAATTGAATGACAGCACCATCAATGCCTTTGACTTGTATCATCAGTTTTCAAAAACGCTTACCGAAAAACTAAATTCACTCAGCATTTTAGACGAGTTTAAAAGCCGAGGTTCGTTTGCCAGTTATTGGAATAGCATTTACACCGACATTAAAAGCGTGGATGCCAGCGGATGGAATGCTGAACTGATACCCGATGATGAAATTCTGGAAAGCCAGTTTCCTGAAGTGCTGAAAGAACTACGAAGCAACGAAGCTCGAAAAGAAGAGCTGGAAGCGATGTTTGCCGAAGTAAACGAACTGGAAGAAGGGGTATGGACGGAAGAAGATTATGAAGTGTGGCAAAAAGACGAATTGAAAGAACACAAAGAAGCTATTAAAGCCCTGAAAGGCGAACGTAAAGAGGCAGACCGTGAATTTAAAAACATCAAAAAGCGAATTACTGCAAACGAAAAAGCATTGAAACAAAACCCTGCTTTGGTAGCAGAAATTGAAATGCTAAAAACCGAAGCAGAAAAATACAACAATGAACTTACCCGCTTGGATGCATTGATTGCAGCAGATGAAGAACGCATTGCCAAACACACAGCTTTAGAAGATGAACTAAAGCAATGCAAAAAAGTAATTAAAGAGATAAAAGACAAAAAGCAGAATCTGGTGGAACAAGCCCGATTGCTCATAACACCTAAAGAAGCCAAAGAATTAATTTTAAAAAGATGGCAAGCCGTTTTGCACCAAACTATTAATGGCTATTTACAAACGCATAGCCGACAATTACTGATTGACCTTGAACACTTGCACAGCAAATACACCACTCCGCTTCATTCCATTTTAGAGGCAAGGGAAACAGAAACCCAATTATTAAACACTTTTTTAATGGAATTGGGGTATGAGTAAATGGATAGAAAGTGAAATATCAAAAATAGGCTCGGTAGTTTCAGGTGGAACACCAAGTACATCAGTTTCTAAATATTGGAATGGTGATATTTTATTTGTTACTCCATACGATTTAAGTAGAAACAGAGTTGCATTTATTGAAGATACTGAACGTAAAATTTCCAGAGAAGGATTAGAAAATTCTTCCGCAAACTTATTGCCTGTTGGAAGTATCATTCTTTCATCAAGAGCACCAATCGGATACATTGCTATTGCAAAAAAGGAATTCACAACTAACCAAGGTTGCAAAAGTATTATTCCGAATTCCGACTTTGATTCATTATACTTTTACTATTGCTTTCAGTTTTATGTTGAAAGAATTAAGAAGTATGGAGAAGGAACAACTTTCGCGGAAATTTCAAAGGGTGACTTAGAATTAATAAAGTTTCCACATCCCAAAGACAAAACTGAACAACGCCAAATTGCCACCATACTCTCAACAGGAGATGCGGTAATAGAAAAAACACAAGCCGCCATCAACAAATACAAAGCCATAAAGCAAGGTATGTTGCAAGATTTATTTACTCGTGGCATTGATACCGCCACAGGTAAACTTCGCCCAAGCTACCAAGATGCACCGCACCTGTATAAAGAAAGTAAGTTGGGTTGGATTCCGAGGGAGTGGGAAAATTGTGAAATGGGGAAGTATATTTCAGACAATCTATACGGACCAAGATTTAACGCAAAGGATTACCATATAAATGGAAATGTAAAAACGATTAGAGGTACAGATTTCACTAAAGATGGAGATATACTTTACAATAAAGCACCCAAAGCACAATTAGATAGTAGTTTGATAAATTCTCACAAATTAGAAGATGGTGATATTGTTATCGTAACAACAGCAGATTGCGGTTTAACTGCTGTTTTCAAAAAGCCAATAAATGATGTTGATTTTATTCCAAGTGCCTATTCGGTAAAATATCGTTTTATGAAAAATGTAAACCCATATTTCATAAAATACTTTATGACTACTGATGTAGCGATTCGGCAAGTAAATAAATATGTTAGGCAAGGTACGTTAGGCAACTTACCTGGTTCTGATATTTTAGGCTTCAATATGATTTACCCAAATACTGACGAACAAAACAAAATTGCAGAACGATTATTAACTATCGACACTAAGCTCCAAACTGAGCAAGACTTTTTGCACAAGCAGCAGCAAATAAAAGCAGGCTTGATGAATGATTTGTTGAGTGGGAGGAAGAAGGTAAAAATTAAAGAAAATCAAATGGCATGAGTAATAACGAAAACATACTAACTGGCTATTGTTTTTTAGCAGCACTTACTGAAAATCAAAATGATTTATACAATCATGTCTATGTGCCTATTTGTAAAAGGGCGTTAAGCTTATACAGCTTAAAAGGTGGTACACACGGTACTGCGAATGACATTAAGCAACTTATTAAGTCGGAGTATGGCATTGATGTTCCGCAATTAGTAGTTAAAAAACTTATAAATGCAACTTTTAAATCGTTATCAAATCGAGCAAGAAAGAGATATAGCATCAATGTATTCCAAAATGGTGAATCATTTGAAATACAAAAGTATGCTTTCAGCGATTTAGAAATTCAGTATAAAAAAGGTCAAAGAAATGCAAACGCCTTGCAAGAAGCATTTGAAGCTTATATCAATAGCGAAGGAATCGACACAGTTGGCCTACCTACTTTTGCCAATTTCTTAGAGAAGAATAAAAGACATCTTGCTGCCTTT
>JANYDQ010000217.1 GCA_025363555.1 Bacteroidota bacterium
TTTAAGTATCACATAAGCCTCGATTTGTAAATTCGTTCTTTACGTGCAGAATTTGTAATTCGTAATCTCTTATTCTCTGGGTTGTCTCAAAGATTGAATCTTTCGCTTTAATTGAGCTGTAATGGCTTTTTGAGAGTTTATTGCCAAAACGATTTCCTTGATTACCAAACGATTTTACGATTAAGAGTACTATAATATATGGTTCTACTCTATCGTCAACTCATAAATCTCTCCAGGTATATCATTTTTAGGAAAAGGAATATTATCCTGTGAGTAGGGAGTTCCGGGCCACCACTTGGTATTATGATATTCCTGGGTAATAATTAACAGCATTTGATTATTGGCAATAGAAGTTATTTTATCATTCATATATCCTACTTCACGCATTTTATCGGGCGAAGGACCAATACGCCAAATCACTTCTGAAGGTCGCCAGTCAATTTCGAAATAATAAAACTTACCTGCAAAAAGCTCATCATCATTTTCCTCTTTCTTTTCGGTAAGTGCGCGGTATTTCTCATCCCAGCGATGTGCATAATAGGTTTGTCCCTTGTAATCAATGGGTTTGCAGCCAATGCCAAAATTGGCGGGCTCGCTGCAAGCCATGTCCCAGTTGGTACAGGCAACCGTTATTTTATCGTCTGTATTTAAAATTTCGTCAGGCAGCTTCACATTCCAGCTGTTTATGTTTTTATTATTATCCACCGGATTTCTATACACAGGCGGAAAAGCATTGTCGGGGCAGTAAGGAGGGGTTTTTAAAATTTCAAAATCTATTTCTGTATAATCCACAGCCGGAACTCTTTTGTCGTTTGCACCTCCCCAATAGGTTGCCATGTAGCCGTTTTTATTGCAGTTTCTTCGGAAGTTCCAATCACCACCACCTTGTGTAATCAGCCAGATGGCATTTGTTAATCCATTCCAAACATTATTTTTATTTAACAGCTCCGTCATTTTTATCTTCACCCTGTATTTGCCATACGTTAAGCCATGGCGGGTAATAATGCCCACACTTTCTTTTTTCCACTCACCATAAGCCGTTCCCGGGTTTTTAATAATTATCTTTTTTTCTTTAGGGTCAGAAAATACAGTCTGGCAGGGGTGTTTAGCAGTTTGAATAATGGTGGGAATCAATTCGTCTTTAGTATAAAAACTTTTGTTCCAGTTGTAGTCCATCTTCGAATAGTTGTCTTTCAGCACATCAGCCACCACCGGGATATTATCCATCCTGGTAGAAATATCCACATAATTAATAAACTGCTGGATGGGTGCATTTTTATACAGATTGCTGTCTTGTCCGCAGGTAGCGCAAAAGAAAGATTTGTCGTAATTTTTTCCACCATATACATTATCATTAATATAAATTCCGTTTCCCAAATTAGGTTGAGCTATTACTTTTAAACCAACAGCCGATTTGGCAATAACAGCATTTTTTAATTGTTTGCCATCGCCAAACAGGTAGTAATAATAAGGAGTAGCAAAGTGCTCTTTATTTTTCTGATGAATATCCCGGATATATTGAGGAACATTTTTTAAGTCGTTTTCAGAAACAACCACCAGCAAAAAACTATATTCTCCAACTCTTGGATTCCTTTGCCAGCGGTTATTTATACCATTCTTTATATATCGCTCTTCATTTCTCGGGTTGCCCACTATGCGTAAAGCATCCTGTACTTTATGAAAATTATTATCTGCATTTACAGTTATTTCTTTAAACAAAGTGGAAGTGTTTTCCCAGCTTCCGTAAAAGTTTTCTTCCGCAAGCGGATGCTCCTTGATGGTTGCTGAATCCGATTCGGGAAATTTATAACTTTCGTTTTGATAATATATTTTATAATAAAACCTTTGATTGGTAGAAGTATTATTTTTAATTTCAAAATCGAAAGTAAATGTTCCTTCCTTTGTTTGCCTTACTGATGGAAGCACAAAGCCACTGTTTGCATTGTCGTAATCAATAAAAACGGTTTTATGAGAGGTGCTGTCAGGTTGCCAGTTGGCAAGTGGTTTAAAATTTTGTAAAGTAAATGATTCACAGGTAAGAGAAGGAGATGTGGTTGAATTATTGGTGTTGCAGGAAATGAAAAGGAGAATGATAGAATACAAAAGAAATTTATTAAAGGAAAAAAATTGCCACAAAGCCACAAAGCCACTAAGTCTCACTAAACTTATTTCTTTGTGCAACTTTATGTCTTTGTGTCTTAGTGGCATTTTAATTTATTTTGTTTCAATACTGTATAACCCCACGCTATTAGGCAAAGCTGGATTGTTTTCAAATTGTTTGCAATGCTTTCCATTAAAATCAGCATCAGCACAATTACAATTTATTATTAGCAAGGATGATTTAGCGGAGTTGATAAATTTACCCGAAACAATTTTTGTAAACTCATAATACTTAGGATTGTAATCATTGGAGTATCCTTTAAAATCAATATTCCCCAACACCGTTACATCTTCTTTTTCTTTTTTAATTAATTTCAAATCAAATCGCCAATCAGAATTAAATTCTAGTATTTCTGTTTTATTATCTCCAAAATAATCTCCTGGAAAGGTAATATCAGTTGGTTTAAAAAAAGTTTTGTCTTTACCGTTATCGCTGGTGGTTTTAATCTTTAATAAACTATCTGCCGGTGATGATTTGCGCGAAACCGCTTTAAATTGCTTTGTTTCCGAATTATAAGCATATAGTATAGCTTTCCCGTTTTGAATACAAATTAGTTCGTCCAGGTTATTTTTATCTTTAATAAAATCAACAACCAGGTATTCATCATTGGGTGTAAAATGCGCGATTGCACTGGTATTTATTTCCTGCTTTGTAAAATAAATAGTATTAAAAGGAGGCTTGTTTTTTTGAGGAACAAATTGTTTTTCATAAATAGAATTCGCATCAATAGTAGATGTTTCTCCTTTTCTGTCCGGACCCTCGCCATATACAATTTCCAAATCATCAATAATCACATCTGTTCTTCCTTTGTTCCAAACGTTCACCTGCAGCTTATCTTCAGGAGAAACTTTTTCGGCAGGGATATTAAAACAAACATTTAATTTTGTCCATTTATTTTTGGGGAATGGGCTGCTTTCCGTGCTTTTCCCTTCCCAAAAAATATTTTCACCTTTTGAATTGGTTATTGAAGCGGTTAATACAGTATTTGTTTTATCTGCAAGAGGATACACCCAAACACTTGCATTTATTTTTTTTAACGGAGTAGTTGAAACATCACTTATTTGTTTAATTACTAAAGGTCCGTATTCGCGTCCCCCGGTCAAATCACAAGCCATTTTGCCCGAATGTGCTGTAGTTTGTTTTATACATTCTGTTCCGGTTAGCCCATCCTTATTTTCAAAAGCATAAAAAAAGTGGGTGGTTGATGTTTGTGCTGCCGGAGTATTGTTTGCAGTTCCCATTCCCATATAATTAACAGAAATATCGTCCATATAAAATTCTTCTTTTGCTTTGTTCCAGGGATACAATTTAATAATATAGCCGGGTTTTATTGCTTCGGGTTTTATGTTAAATATAAAATGAATAGTACTCCAATCGCCTATTTTATCAGATAATATAGGTTTGCTATCCCAGAAAATAATTTTGCTGTTCGGGTCTTCAACAGACAAAACATACACAGCATTCAACTTTTTCTTCATCCAGCATTTTAGTTCTATATCAATTTCATTCAAGCTTTGATAATTCAAAATATCTTTAATCGTTTTGCTGATTCCAAAACCATATTCAAGGGAAGGAGTTATTTTGAAACTCTTTTTTCCGGAAGCAGCTTTTTCAACGGATGCTCCTTCGGTATTTTCGAAATCAAAATTTTCTGATAATAACGAAACAGCCTCAACGGTATCTTTTTTAATTATTTCCGCTAATTGCCCCGAATGTGTTTCAGCGTAATGTTTTATCATAAAAAGATAAGCACCTGTAAAACCACAAACCACGATAACGGATAATATAAGGATTTGTTTTCTTAATTTGTTTGGCGGCATTTTCTATTTCAGTAATTTATCAACTAATAAAAATCTACTTTAAAATCATCTAATAGAATTTCTTCTTTGGAAGAATTCCAAACATATAGTTTTAAGATGCTTTTAGAATCTGTATTAGCAGGGATTGTAAATGTTTCAGAAATATGCACCCATTTATTATATTCCTTTACTTTTTCCTCCAACGGGTTTCCTGCCCAGAAAATGTTTTTGGAGGCATCCGGTTTGTCAATACTGATAACTGTTTTGGCAGTTGCTTTTTTATTTTTTAAAAATGCCCAATACGAAAAAACAACCGAATCAATTTTTGTTTTACTGATATTTTCCAAAGCTTTTGCATATCCCATGCTATAAATTGTGCCGGAGTCAACAAATGCAATTGTTCTGCCGGAGTGAGCATTATCCGATTTTTTTGTTGAATAAATACCTGTCCATTCCTCTGCCTCGGCATTATTATAGGCAGATGCAACAGGTTCTTTTGATTTTGTTCCGTTTTTTGAACAACCTGAAATAAATATACCTGTTAAGGTTAGTAAAAATAGTGTGCGCATAATTTATGTTTCGGGTGGTAAAAGTTTTTTTCGTTCAATCGAATTTTTAATGTCATTTAATTGCCCTTTCGGAATAGCAGAGATTAGTTTTTTTGTGTATTCCGATTTCGCGTTGTTATAAATACTATCTGCATCCCCCATTTCTTCTATCTTTCCTTTGTTCATTACCACCATTCGGTCGCTCATAAATTTAACAACTGATAAATCGTGTGAGATAAAGATATAGGTAAAATCGAATTCTCGTTTCAATTCATTGAGCAAATTTAATACTTGTGCCTGAACTGACACATCTAATGCAGAAACTGATTCATCGCAAATTATAAATTTCGGCTGCAAAGCTAATGCCCTGGCAATACAAATACGTTGTCGCTGCCCTCCCGAAAACTCATGCGGATAACGGTTAAACTGGGCTTCGGTCATGTTCACCCGCTCCAGCAATTCAATCACTCTTTTTTTTCTTTCACCATCATTTTTTAAAATACCATGTACCTGCATGGGCTCCATAATAGCATTTCCTATTGTTATTCGGGGATTCAGAGAAGAGTATGGGTCCTGAAAAATGATTTGAATATCTTTTCTCAACTTTATCATTTCGTTCTTACTGATATGAGTAATATCTTTTCCATTTAAAATAATTGTTCCTGATGTTGGTTCTATCAAACGTAAAATAGTTCTTCCCAATGTAGTTTTGCCACAACCAGATTCTCCCACCAAACCCATCGTTTCACCCGGATATACATCAAAACTTATATCATCCACTGCATTTACAAAAGAAGTAGGTTTTCCAAACATTCCTTTATTAATCGCGAAAGATGTTTTAATATTTTTCAGTTGAAGTACGGGATGTTTTGCATACAATAATTTATGTGCGTCTGCTCTTTCTGCAGCGGTAATAACAAGTTTTTCGATACTATCTTTTACTGATTGTTTGTTTTCAATAATTTCTCCGACTTCATTTATTTTCATAAAATCTGAAACCGTTGGCAACCAATTCAATCGTTTATCTAAAGGAGGACGACAAGCCAAAAGGCCTTTAGTATATGGATGTTGAGGGTTTGAAAAAATATCGAACACATTTCCCTGTTCCACTATTTTTCCTTTATACATCACCACTACTTTATCTGCAAGCTCTGCTATCACTCCTAAATCGTGGGTAATAAAAACAATTCCCATATCATTCTGCCGTTGCAATTCCTGCATTAAATCTATAATAGTTGCCTGCACTGTAACATCCAAAGCTGTTGTAGGTTCATCTGCAATAAGTATTTCGGGATTGCAACTCATTGCCATTGCAATCATTACCCGCTGTTTTTGACCTCCGGATAATTGATGAGGATAACTGCTGAATATAATTTCAGGACGGGGCAATTGCACTTTTTTAAACAACTCAATTGTTTTTTCTTTTGCCTCACCTTTTGTAACTTGCTGATGAAGAAGTATTGCTTCCATCACCTGGTTACCACAGGTAAAAACGGGGTTAAGCGAAGTCATTGGCTCCTGAAAAATCATTGCTATTTCATTGCCTCGCAAGGTTCGCATTTCTTTTTCAGAAATCTTTGTAATATCTATTCTACCTTTTGTTTTGGAATGACAGATAATTTCACCACTTGTAATTTTACCGGGAGGGTTTGGAATCAATCGCATAATGGATAGAGAAGTAACAGATTTGCCCGAACCCGATTCACCCACTATACCAATAGTTTCTCCACGACAAAGAGAAAACGAAATGTTGTTCACTGCTTTTATGGTGTCTTCATCGCTGCGAAACTCCGTCACCAGGTTTTTTATTTCCAACAACATTTTTTTTGCCATTGAAATTTAATCTTTATCGGGGTATATCCAGAGAGAAATTTTTCCGCCAGCTCTGTCTGCACTATAATCAGCACTTTCATCACTAAGGTTGATTATTATCAAACCGTATTTTTCACTTTTAACGGTCCATACAGTGTATCCCTGGTGGTTCTGACTTTCACCAAAGTGTTCATCAAAATACATTTTAAATTTTGAAAAAACATCATCGGCAACCGTTACATTATTTATGTATATATCCGACTGAATTTCATCCAACCCGGTTTCATCAAAGTTATAGGTAATATTGTAAGAGTATGATGAATCCGGTTTTATTTCATAATAAAGGTAGTCGGTGTCGGCTTCTATCGGTTTTAAGGGTTCTTTTAATTGTACAGAGTCTATTTTATTCCCCAGGCTGAATCCTCTGAAAATACCCATTTCAGAACGCATTACATTTTCGAACACCGGTCCGTACTTTGCTATTTTAGAAAGTGGAGGTGCGCACGAGTACATTACTATTACGGTTACCCCTATGGTTACTAGAGTTTGTTTTTGCTTCTGCAGAAAAGAAATCATTTAGAAAATTTATGGGTAAAGATAGCAGAAATGAAAACAGGGATTACGCAATAATAATATTTTTATCAGCTATCAATGGTTCATTCATAAACCGCAATAATACCTGGGCTACCGTCAATACATCTTTTTGGCAATAGGTTACGATGCGCTGGAGGTTTTTCTCTTCGTAGTAAACACGGGCTACATCAGCTCCATTAATATCGTCTTTGGGAGTGGCGATATCGAAAATGGCAGCCAGCAAATTAAGAGAAGTAAAGCTTTTATAATCCCCGAATTTCCATAGTTCCATAGTATCCAGGTGACTTATTTCCCAGGGTTTTTTACCTGCAATGTCCAGCGTCTTGGGTAATTTAATTCCGTTAATGAGCATACGCCTGCATATAAAGGGGAAATCAAATTCTTTACCGTTATGCGCGCAAAGCATTTTTTCTTTAGTGTTGTAATGTTTGTTCAGCAAACCCGCAAAATCTTTCAGAATTTGTTTTTCATCGTTTCCGAAAAAAGACTTAATTCTAAATTTTTCATCATTTAATATACCCACAGATATGCAAATTATTTTTGCAAACTCGGCAAAAATACCTGCCTTTTTATATCCTGATTCGGGCATTTCCTCCTTTTGAAAACGAAATTTCAAATCCCATTGCTCTTTCATTGTTTGGTTTAAATCCGCATATTTATACACCACGGGAGCAGTTTCTACATCCAGGAACAAGACGTCCGAAATTTTTATGTTTTCAAGCATAGACTTACGAATTATGAACGAAGGTAAAAATTATTTTGAAACTCATTGTATTTTAATTATTGTATCATAATGAAAAGGGAAGTGTACTTTTGTTTGCGTCTTTCAAAAAATGCAAATGATGTTGTTAAAACAAAAAATATATACCCATTGCCTCCGGGTACTTTCTCTGAAAATAGAAGAAATAAAAAAAGCAATGAGCGAAGTGAGTGAAGGAATAGCAGATGATTCGAAAAGCTCGGCAGGCGACAAACATGAAACATCGAGAGCAATGGCGCAGATAGAAATGGAGAAAATAGTCAAACAACTATCGGAAGCAATGGGAAAAAAAACGGTGCTCCAAAAGCTTCAAATGAACCTCTTGTCCGAAAAAATAATAAAAGGCAGTCTGGTAAAAACCAATACGACATATTTTTTTATCTGTGTGGCAATAGGAAAAATTACAGTAGACAACATTTCTGTTTTTGGCATTTCTCCTCACTCCCCACTTGGCATAAAACTGATGGGATTAAAAACAAATGATACAACCGAGCTAAATGGCATTAAATATTTTATCGAACGTATTGAATAAATTATTTTAGTTTTGTGGTATAAAAAAATCAACGACTATGAAAAAAATAATTTTTGTTATGTCTATCTCCTTTTTATTTTCGTGCGCTGGCGAAAAACTGAATATGAATGCAGCGCTCAAAACTGCTGAAAGTGCTATACAGTTAATAGGAGATGAAAAGTATGAGGAGCTCGCCAAACTCTATACTCCCGATTTCAGAGATGGGGAAGAGAAAAAATTAAAAGAACTAAAATTTGCACAAATCATCAAAATAATTGGTAAAACGGAAGAGTTCAGCAATACAAGACAGCAGCAGGATTACCACTGACGAAGTTAACAGGATAGTACTCACTTATAAAGTAAAACATACCGCGGCTACCACCACCGAAACATATACTATTGCAAAAGAAGAAGGCAATTACCTGTTAGCTGATATTTATATCACAAATAAATAAAGAATAATTGTTATGTCGAAAAAAGTACCACAACAGCACAAACCGGAACAACCTGTTAAAAAAGCAACTTCTGTTTCCAGTCAAAAAGGAATGTTGGATAGTATCAACCAATGGCTGGAAGCGCGTGACAAAAAAGTATTTTACACATTATTGTTTCTCTCCACTTTATTTTCATTTTTATTATTCGACTCCAAAGTAACCTTAGGCGGTGACGATTCCAGTTATATTGAGCGTGCCTGGTCGTTTCTGAAAGAAGGGAAGTTTCCTTATTTCCAGGGACCTGGCTACCCGGTGTTTCTTTCTTTGTTTGTAAAAATATTCGGGATAAATGTGGTGGCACTTAAGTTTGTTTCTGTTTTTTGCCAGTTTGGTTTTGTATGGGTTACTTATCTTACTTTTCGCAAGCGGTTGCCATACCTTGTTTTATTTGCACTGATAGCTTTCATTTCTTTCAATAGCTTTATTCAGTATTACGCAAGTCAAACGTTTACCGAAACTTTTTTTCTTTTCATTCAATCCATTTGTTTGTACGTAACATTTAACATCATTGATAAAATAAATAAAGAGGATAGCCTGGTGGATGGATTCAAACAAAATTACAAACAATGGTTACTGTTCGGTTTCATGTTTGTAATACTTACTGTTTCTAAAAGTATTGCATTTGTTGCCATTGCGGGAGTTTTGTTTTATTTTATCCTTACTAAAAATTACAAGCAAGTGATATATGCCGTTGTTGCTTTTGCTGTTTTTCGTTTGTTGTATATGGCAATTACCACTGCACTTTACGGAGCCAACGATACTAACCAGTTGGAAATGATGCTTCGGGTTGATTTGTATAAACCACAAGGAGCTCACGAAGATTTTTCAGGAATGATAGACCGTTTTTTTGCTAACTTCAATACGTATATATCGTGGCACATGTACCGTATTTTAAATATGAGATTAATTACCAATCTTAATGTTATAGATAGCGATACCATAGTTCCCTTGCCCCCGCTTTCTTTTATATCTGCCGTTATACTTGGCATCTTTACCTTTTTAAGTTACAAGCGAAATAAGTTTATTTTCTTTTCCAGTATTTATCTTATTGTACTGGTAGGTGGTGTTTTTTTAGGAGTTCAGGAAAACAATATGCAGTCGCGATTAATAATAATTGCTATGCCACTTATTTTCCTGGTATTGTTTTATGGAGTTTACGAACTGGTTAAAAAAAGTTCGGTGATGCAGTTTTTTCTTATTCTTTTTTCGGCAATTATGTTGATTATCACCATTGGTAAATCAGCCATTACGGCAAAACAGAATTTTGCGGCATTGAAAAAAAACATGAGTGGTGATATGTATTATGGCTATACTCCCGACTGGGAAAACTTTTTGAAGATGAGTAAATATTGTGCAGATAGTTTGCCCGACAGTGCTCGTATTTTATCCCGCAAACCAGCCATGAGTTTTATTTACGGGCATGGCAAAAAATTTATCGGGCAGTTCGATTCACCAAACATTCCGAATGCAGACAGCGTGTTGATGGGTTGGCAAAAAAATAATGTAAAGTATATAATATTGGCAAACCTCCGCCAGAACCCCAAGAAAAACAACGGGCATGTGATAAACAATATTCATCGGATGCTTCAACCTATAGCCCAGCAATATCCTCAAAAATTAAAACTCCTCAAAACCATTGGTACCGATGAAGTGTGCGAACTGTATGAAATTGATTACTAAGACTCGCACTTAATCCCTCTCACCACTTATGAAAATAAAAAAATCAGGTCTTTTAGTTCAAATATTCACCGGGATGGTGCTGGGTGTGGTGGTTGGCTATTTCTGGAAAGATACTGCTATCAACCTGCATATACTAAGCGACATTTTTATGCGGTTAATAAAAATGATAATCGCACCTCTTGTGTTTTCTGTATTGGTGGTGGGCATTGCCAAAGTAGGAGATTTTAAATCCGTAGGGCGCATAGGAATAAAAACCCTGCTCTATTTTACCACTGCCGCCATAATTGCATTGCTATTAGGTTTATTTCTTGTTGACCTGTTTGAACCCGGAAAAACTATGCTCATTACCTTGCCCGGTGCTGCCGAAGCTACGGGCATGGAAGCTGCAAAAGGGTTTGATGCCAAAACATTTATCGAACACCTTATTCCTTCCAGCATTGCAGACGCCATGTCTAAAAACGAAATTCTGCCTATTGTTATTTTTGCTTTATTCTTTGGGGTAGCTGCCGCATCCATTGGCAACACCGGAAAGGTAGTCATTAGTTTTTTCGATGCCGTTTCTCACATCATGTTTAAGGTTACTAATTATGTAATGGCTTTTGCTCCGCTGGGCGTATTTGGTGCCATTGCTGCGGTGGTTGCCAAACAAGGCATTGGAGTACTTACAGGATATATCTATTTAATTTCTGAATTTTACATGGGTTTATTGCTGTTTATTTTTGGGGTACTTTTTTCCATCTGCATTGCGTTCAAAATTAAATTTTTCCGTTTATTAGCTCACATCAAAGAACCAATATTATTAGCCTTCAGCACTGCCAGCTCGGAAGCGGCAATGCCTAAAACTATCGAAGCATTAGAGAAATATGGCTGTTCCAACCGCATCGTTAGTTTTGTATTGCCTTTGGGCTATTCATTTAATCTCGATGGCTCCATGCTTTACATGACGTTCGCAACCGTATTCATCGCCCAGGCATACAACGTGCCCATGACCATAAGCGATCAGGTTACTATGCTGTTGATTCTGTTAATTACCAGCAAAGGCATGGCTGGAATACCGCGTGCTTCTTTGGTAGTAATAGCTGGTATGCTCGATTATTTTCACATTCCCGCTGCCGGTTTGTTACTCCTCCTCGGCATAGACCAGGTGCTGGATATGGGGCGTGCCGCCACCAATGTAGTGGGCAATGCCGTTGCCACTGCTGTTATCTCCAAATGGGAAGGGGAATTGCATATTAATAAAACAGGGAAGGATATGGAGGAGGTGAAGTTGGATTGAGAATTTTACCACCAAGAAGCTAAAGACATTAAGAAAACACACTTCAGCTGATTAAACAGTGTTGGCTAATATTCTAAAGGTTCCTTGCTTGTATGACGTATTCTTAAAATCAAAATTTTATTTTCAAAAAAGCGATAAGAAACACGATAACTATAAACTACAAATGCTCTGTAAGTACCATCGTTTCCTGTTTTTAATTTATCCTTTTCAAATGCAAGAGGTTTTGTTTTAATAATTTCAATGGATTTTTTGAGCTCTTGTTTAATAATTTGCTGTGCTTGCTGACTCTTCCTGCTCACATACGAAAAAATTTCGCCTAATTCATCTACCGCTTTTATATCCCACTTAACCGGATATAATCTTTTCTTTGTCATTTCAACAATTCTTTTTCAACTTGTTCGTGAGTTACAAATTGTCCTTTTGCAATACGCATTTCAGCTTCTTTTAATTCTTTGTTATATTGTTTAATGCTGATGCGTTTTTCTGTTTCATCCACATTTAAAATGCTTTTTACAACATCAAGCAAAAGTGTTTGTTGCTTTAAATTAAGTAAAGGCAGATAGGTTTCCAATTGTTTTTTTACAGCAGTTGCAGTCATTTGGCTATTTTTTTCAATTTATTAATTACAGCAACAAAATTAATCATATTTTTTCGATTTGTTAATTACCTGTTCGTTTTTATGCAAAACGCAAAACAATTTAATAGTGGGCAATGCCGTTGCCACTGCTGTTATCTCCAAAAGGGAAGGGGAATTACATATTAATAAAACCGGGAAGGATATGAAGGAAGTGAGGCTAGATTGATATAAAACAAAACCTTTCGCCTGGGGCATATTATCAGTTACGCTTTTTTATTAACTGGCTTACTCTATACACCATCAGTACTCCAAAAACAAGAATCACCGAACTCACTATCCCTATAGTATCGTAATGCTCCAGCGGACTCGTTTTGGTTTTTTGAACCACTATCATTCCGCCCACCCCTGCTGCTATTCCTCCTGCAATTTGCTGCAACGAAGAGTTGATACTCATAAATGCACCCCTGTCCTGCATTTGAGGCAAAGCCGATGTAAGTGCCATTGCCGGGGTCATTCGGCTTAGTATGCCTATCATCAGGCATACATTCATTATCAATACATAACCAAACGGAATAGGAGTAAGCCGTGTGTAAACCTGCACCACTATTATCATCCAGAGAGATGCAATGGCAAATATTCTGAACTTATCAAACTTATCGCTTAGCTTACCTACCAGTGGCATTATTATAAGCGAACACACTCCCCCAACCATAAATAAAACCGGAAGTTGCTGCTGTGTTACATGCAAATTATTAATAGAAAAAGCACTTCCCCAGGGCATCATCATAAAACCACCGATAGAAAGCAATGCAGTAGATAAAAACCCTATCCGGTAATTCCTGTTCGCAACAGTATGCCACAGGTGCATTAGCGGGTTTTTATCACTCTTTATTTCCAGATGTTTCGTAACGGGTTTTAATTTCAGGAAAATGATGACCCAACTGATACTTGCCAAACCCACTATCATTACAAACGGAGACTGCCAGCCCCAGATGTTAGAAAGAAACAAACTGATGGGAATACCCAGTACCTGGCTCGCCCCAAAACCCATTTGCATAAATCCCATCACTCGTCCCCGCTGTTCCAGCGGAAACAAATCAGCAACAATAGCCATAGATACCGAACCTATTACCCCCCCGAATAACCCCGTGATAATACGGGCAGCAATAAGCATCGAGTAAGTACTGCTGATACTGCACAGAAACGTGCCCACAATAAATCCGATATAAAAAAAGAGCAGCAATTTTTTTCTGTCAAACCTATCCGCAAAGCCCGCTGTAAGTAGCCCCGAAACCCCGGCACTAAAAGCATAACCCGACACCGCAAAACCAAACTGCGAAGTGGTCAGGTTCATAGATTTCATTAACATATCTCCCAAAGGCGACATCACCATAAAATCTAACACTACCGAAAATTGGCTAAAAGCAAGAATAGCAATTACAAATGTTTGATAAGGAGTAAAACGTCTTTCTTTTTTTTCTAAGGTCATTGCTTGTTGTTCTGCTGATTGTTAAGCCGGCAAAAATACATTAAATTTTTTTGTTCAATTACTCAAAGCAGGTTCAATTTATCAATGCCCATCCGGAACAAGATAAGCGAAATTTCATCCTGCCAAAGTGCAATGTAAAATAGAACATCCCCTATTCCCCAAAACCCTCCCTTTTTTATCCATCCAAACCCTCCCTTTTACCTCCCCCATATTTCTCCCCACTCTCCCCCCGCTTTTCTCCCACTCGTCCCCACAAAACTTCTTCCCACTAAAACCCGATTTTTTTACTCGAAATTTCTAATGATTTAACACACTTTTCGATTTTGTCATTTTAAGCAAACCGAAGAATCTCTTTTTGGGATTTATATTCTCTTTTTATCATAAAATTAATTATCCCCGTACGTGCGCTTAGCTGCCGGGTGGTTTTGTGGGAGATGTCCCGCACCTGCGCATTTGCGTTAGGCTAAGGAAAAGAATTTATCCTCAAAGTCCCGCAGGGCAATCCCGGACGTCCGAGATTAAGTTAGGGTTTTCGACCTTGAAAAGGTCACATGTTTATAGTAATAAATGTAGTATTCAATTGTTCGACTCCTTCGGAGTCGAATGTTGACGGTTAATCGCTATGTTGAGAGCTTTGCAAAAGTCCAGTTTAGTATTTCACTCTACCTTTTTGAGATTTTCTAAAGAATATTTTACCTTTTTTGGAGGGGGCTTTTCTTTTTTTTGGCTTCTTTTTTTATTCGAAGGTTTTTTAACCTCCTTTTTGGGATTTAGCTTGCATTTGCCCGCACCTAATATCATTCCATCATCATTGGTGGCTACGTGTTTTTTATAGCCGTAATAGGATTGTTTTCCCTTCTTTAGCCATCGTGCTTCTTTATCTGTTCCATTATCTTCTAACCGATTTAATTTTTCGTGATAGGCTGCTTC
>JANYDQ010000245.1 GCA_025363555.1 Bacteroidota bacterium
TCATTACTAACAAGTGAGGCAAATGAAAAATTAGAACAAGAAAAATCTAAAACAAGAAAATATGAATATAAAGTGAATGCCAATCTTTCCATTGGATTTATTAAAACCAAGTTGATTGAATTATTTTTAGAAGAAAATGAACCCGAAAAAACACTGATAGAACTGGAAAAACTGTTTATAAAAAATGTAATCCCAATTAGACCAAACAGGAGTTTTGAAAGAAACACATTGAAGTATAGAAAACGGAAGAAACCTCCTATAACAAAGAACTTTAAGCATGCTTTCTAATTCCTTAACTTAATGACATTGGACGCGAGCTTATTTAGCTCGTGACTATTATTCGGTGGCGTCCCGCCACCCTTTCTCTATACTATTCCTCACTTTGCCATAACGGGATTCATTACTTCGTTCGGAATGACAGTAGGGGCGATGCCTTTCACCAAAACAATCCGCGCTCTTATTTTTCTTCCGGGTGATAATTAAAAAAATGTAAATTTGCCGAAACAACAAAAACTAAATTATCATGAAAAAAATAACTTTACTAGTTGTGTGCGCAACCATGATTGCCTGCAACAAAAATGCAAACACCACAGCGGAAACAAAAAATACTTCTGTTCTGTGGGCATCTAATGTGGAAACCATGCTGCCTATGATACAGGATACCATGTGGAGCAAAGAAAACTGGGACGAAGTGTATAAGTACGACAAGAAAACCATTTTTGAAACGATGAAAAACGCAGTAGTATCGGGCAAGTTAAAAGCATATACTGCTTATCCTGCCGGTGAAATGTCGGTAGAAGAATTTAAAACCCGGATGGCAGATATAACGGCAGATAAAATAGCTCAAATGCGTTTTGATGAAAGCATGGAACTGGATACTGCCAACTATACTATTAATAAAAAAGTAGCGTTTGTAACGTTTACCATTAATAAGTTGGCTGACGATGGACAGATAATGGGCATGGCAAAATTATGTGATATAAAGATGAACACTGCCCTTGTTGCAAAAAAGGAATAAAAATAAAAACCTGAATACATTAATTAACAAACAAAATATAAAAAATAGAAATGAAAAAAATTCAATTATCTGTAACCGCTGTATTGCTTACTGCTTTATTTACGGGCTGTGCTAACTCGGGAACAAAAAAAGAAACAACAGAACAAAAAGACTCGGCAAAAGCACCGGGCATTGAAATAATGGCAGACCGCTTTGCCGATATACAGGTATTGAGGTACGATGTTCCCGGCTTTTCCGATTTGTCGTTACAGCAAAAACAACTGGCGTATTACCTGTACGAAGCAGGATTGAGTGGCAGGGATATTTTCTGGGACCAGAAATATAAATACAGTTTGTGCATTCGCAAAACATTGGAAAATATTCTTACCACCTACTCGGGAGATAAAAATACAGATGATTACAAAAAGTTTCTGGAATACAGCAAGCGTGTGTTTTTTGCAAACGGAATTCATCACCATTACAGCAATGCAAAGATGTTACCTGATTTTTCGTTCGATTATTTTAAAGAACTAATCAGCAAAAGCGATAATGCTAAATTTCCGCTGGAAGGAATGAGCACCGAAGATTTTATGAAAATGCTGAAACCTGTAATGTGGGACCCGGCAATGGATGCCAAAGCAGTAGATTTGAGTGCCAATGTGGATATTGTAAAAGCATCGGCAGGTAATTTTTATGAAGGGGTTACACAAAAACAAATAGAAGAATTTTATGCCGCTATGACTAAGAAAGATGCCAAAGAACAACCCTCGTGGGGCTTGAATTCGAAAGTAACAATGGAAAATGGAAAGGTAGTGGAAAAGGTATGGAAAAGCGGGGGAATGTATGGTGCTGCTATTGATAAAATAATATACTGGCTGGAAAAAGCAAGTACAGTGGCTGAAAATGATGTGCAGAAAACTACTTTACTGGCATTAATTAAATTTTATAAAACTGGCGATTTAAAAGACTTCGACAGTTATTCTATTTCATGGGTAGGCGACACAGCCTCGCGTGTGGATGTGGTAAATGGTTTTATAGAAGTATATCACGATGCAATGCAGAAAAAAGGAGGATACGAATCGGTGGTATCTATGAAAGACATGGAAGCCACCAAACGCATAGCTGCCATAGCCAAAGAAGCACAATGGTTTGAAGACCATTCGCCCATATCAGATAAACATAAAAAGAAAACAGTAAAAGGTATTTCTGCCAAAGTAATAACGGTAATAAGCGAATGCGGAGACAATTCGCCTTCTACACCAATAGGCATCAACCTTCCCAACTCGGAGTGGATAAGAGAAGAACACGGTTCCAAATCTGTTTCGTTAAGCAATATTGTTTATTCCTATAATTTTGCACGTGCCAAAAGCCCTACCATTGGAGAGTTTGGAGCCAGCCAGGAAATAAAAGACAGGGTAGCGAAGTATGGTCCGTTGAGTGGCGATTTGGAAACAGATATGCACGAAGTAATAGGTCATGCTTCCGGACAAATAAACGAAGGGGTGAGCACCCCTGATGTAACGCTGAAAAACTATGCAGGCACACTGGAAGAAGCCCGTGCAGATTTAGTAGGTTTATATTATATCATGGACAAGAAGCTCGTGGATATTGGGGTGAGCCCTTCCATTGAAGTAGGTAAAGCGCAATACGATTATTACATCATGAATGGAATGATGACGCAGTTGGTGCGGATTAAAGAAGGCGATAACCTGGAAGAAGCCCACATGCGAAACCGCCAGATGAATGCTTCCTGGGTGTTTGAAAAAGGAAAGAAAGACAATGTAATTGAAAGGACGAGCAAAGATGGTAAAACCTATTTTAAGATAAATGATTACAACAAACTTCGTGATTTATTCGGACAATTGTTGAAAGAAATACAGCGCATCAAATCGGAAGGCGATTTTAAAGCCGGTAAAGATTTGGTGGAGAATTACGGAGTAAAAGCAGACCAGGCTTTGCTTAAAGAAGTTCATCAGCGAATGGAGAAATTAAACATTGCGCCTTATATGGGTTTCATACAGCCTAAATTAGTTGCTGTGATGGATGGCGATAAAATAACAGATGTGAAGATTGAAAATAACGAAAGCTTTTTGGACCAGATGCTTCGTTATGGCAAAGATTATGGATATTTGCCGGTGAAAAACTAGAAAGTCAAGGACATTTCGACAAGCTCAATGTGACAGCACGCGTTGGTCATCCTGAGCTTGTCGAAGGATAAATTCTAAAATAAAAAACCATGCTTCTTTAAGAAGCATGGTTTTTTTATTTAAAGAACCTTATTATTTCTTCCGATAATCTATCAACAGAAATCTTTTCAATTGGATGAGGTGTGTTTGGGAAAACAATAAAAAGTGCATTAGGTAATTGGCGATATACCTCTATACTTTCTTCTAAAGTTACTGTTGTGTCTTTATCTCCTGTACCTATCAATACAGGCTGCTGAATGGTTTTGAAATCAGTGCTGTTTAAAGGGGTGGCATTGCCCACCCGGATAAGCATTTCTGAAATCCTTTTTAAAACCATTTTCCAGTCGTTCGGATAATGGCGCTGTTCCAGTGTTTTGGCGAATGCCGGAATCTTCTCTTCTATTTTATTTGCGTTCATCATTTTAGTTTCCTTCAATGAAATTTCAGGAGTCCAGTGAAACTTAGCGGCAAACGAAAAAACTTTAATTACCTTTTCCGGGTAATGTTTTGCCAGGTAAAGGCTAACATATCCGCCCATACTGTAACCGAAAAGATGAATTGATTCTATTTTATTCTGCACTAAATAATCCAGCACATGTTGAGCAAACAATTCAATGCTGAATGTCTCGGGCATAGGTTCACCACCATGTCCGTTAAAGCTGATGGTATGCACATCAAATTTGTTTTTCAGTTTCTCTGCCAAAGGTTGCAACTGGTCTTTTGCGCCAATGGCACCATGTAATAATAAAATAGGTTCCATAATTTTTTTTGTAAAAATATAAAAATAGACATCACCGGTGAAAAGTATTAATATGTAATTTTGTAGGCAATATGGAAACCGTTCAACAACCCGAAGAAACTAAGCCCCACCAACCGAGCAAAGAAGAGAAATCTTTCTTAGAAGGTCCGCAATCCCGAACCATGGATTTCATTTTTTTAGTAAAAGTGATGTTCGAATTCATTAAAGGATTTCGGAAACTGCACTTTGTAGGACCATGCGCAACGGTGTTTGGTTCCGCCCGGTTTAAGGAAGGTCATTTAAGCTATGAGCTTGCCCGCAAGATGGGCGCTGGCTTGGTAAATATTGGATTTACGGTAATGACAGGAGGAGGTCCCGGCATTATGGAAGCTGCCAACCGGGGCGCAAAAGAAGCGGGTGGAAAATCTGTTGGGTGCAATATTGTATTACCACAGGAACAACGCCCCAATCAATATCTCGATAAATGGGTGAACATTCGGTACTTTTTTGTTCGAAAAGTGTTGTTGTCTAAATATTCTTACGCCTTTGTGGTGATGCCTGGCGGTTTCGGAACCATGGACGAACTATTTGAAGCTCTCACTTTAATTCAGACCAATTTTATAAAGCGATTTCCGGTAGTGTTGATGGACAAAAATTTTCATAAACAATTATGCGAACATTTTGATGTGATGATTGCTTCGGGTACCATACTGGAAGAAGATATGAAACTATTGCTGTTTACCGATTCGGTGGAAGAAGCGCTGGCACATATTGAAAAGAATGCAGTGCAGCAATTTCATTTGCATAAGAAAAAACCAATGAGAATGTTTTCCTGGTTAGGTGAAAGGAAATAAAAAATT
The DNA here is from genome assembly GCA_025363555.1 of Bacteroidota bacterium. Lineage (GTDB taxonomy): Bacteria > Bacteroidota > Bacteroidia > 2-12-FULL-35-15 > 2-12-FULL-35-15 > 2-12-FULL-35-15. Next base: position 4,783 of record JANYDQ010000245.1, read on the forward strand.
TACCTTTTAAATTTGAAACTATAAGTGGCAGTATTGTTTTTATCATCACTCACCTCTATTTTAAACACGTGCGCTCCAGGTTTAATGTTGTCATCAAACGAATAAAACAACAGTTCCTTTTTTAATTCGTATTCGCACAGCACCCATTTATCATCCATCGTTGCCCGGTATTTTTTTATTCCCGACAAATCATCTGTTACTTTTATTCCAATTGTTTTGGCTTTACTCAAATCAATATTATTTTTGTCAGGTATTTTAAAGTCAGGAGTTAGCTTGGGGGGAGTATTATCAATTCCAATGGTAAAGTTTCCAAAGTTTTTTGTTTGTGCGGTTACCCAACCGTCTTTATAACTGCCACCTTCGTATGTTTCTTTTCTTTTATCATTTATAGAAATAATGCAGGCTTTGTTTTGCAACGAATCAGGAAGTTTAACTGCTTTGATACTTATGGAATATGATTTTTGAAGTGTTATTTCGTCCGTCATTATTTTAAATAACGGGGCGTAAGGTGCTTTCAAATCAAGTACCCTGGAATAAGAAAAACGAATATCGTCATACAATGCAAGGGGTGGAATTGTCATTTTTAACTCGTAATTATCAACAATATTTTCTTTGAGGCAATCGAAGAAAAGAGTGGGGGCAGTATAATCTGTTGCAACCACTTTTGGCTTGGAAACACTTTTTACTTTCAGCGAAAATTCTGTGGTGTTGCCCGCATAATCTCTTACTATATATTTTACCAGCCGGGTCGAATCGTCTGTAAACTTAATTATTCCATTATTAATGCAGTTTTTGTAAATTTCCAACTTATTGTTTTTTGAAACAAAACATTTTTGAATTACTTCATTGTGCTTTTGTTTTTCAGCATAACAAATGTGCGCATTTACATACCTTGAGTTCTCAAACGAAAAGGTTTCCAGTTGATGAAAATACACACGTCTGCCTGCTACCTGCAATTCTATTGAATATACTCCGTTGTGATTGTTGGAGCCACTTTCGGTGTCATAACATTCAATGCCAAAACCAATTTCTCCGTTTACTGTTATCGTATCAGTGGCAGCAATCGTATATTTATTATTGCTGAAAGTTGGGCGTATTTTTTTGACTGCCTGTTTACCGTTTATCATTGCCGTTTTACTCACAGGAAACACTGCCAACTGGAGTATTCGCGGTGGTGTATTGTCCGCTATTTTATAACCAAAAAGATAAGGATTAACAGGCATTTCGGTTTTGGTATTTCGTATTTCGAAATGCAAATGCGGACCGGATGAACTGCCCGAATTACCCGAAAGCGCCACTTGTTGTCCTTTTTTAACCGACAATACAGCAGCACCTAACACTGTATCTATTTCAAACTCCAGTTTTGAATATTGTATTTTTTTGGCATAAGCAGCTATTTCTGGTGTGTAGCTTTGCAAATGAGCATACACACTGGTGTAGCCATTGGGATGAGTAATATATAATGCCTTACCATATCCTGTAGCACTTATTTTTATCCGCGATACAAAACCATCGGCAATAGCATTCACAGCCATGCCTTCCTGTCCGCCCGTGCGAATATCAAACCCTGCATGAAAATGGTTGGGACGTATTTCGCCAAAGTTACCTACCAAAGACAAGCTGCCACTTACAGGCGATTGAAAGTAATCTGCCGGGTAATTGGTTTGTGAAAAAAGTGGAAGATAAACTACCAAAGCCAATAGAAGCGGATGAACTCTTTTTTGCATATTGCAAAGATATACATTTGGAATTTATGGATGTTTTATCCGAACCATCTCTTTAAAAACGAAGCGATTTTAAAAACTGTCAGTTTGCTGATGTGGGAACAAGATGGTGTATCGCTTTTTTGGGAAAAAAGTTCCCAAACGTATTGGCAATTATTCGTATTAAACTATTCACTAATTATTATATTTGCACTCCTCAAAAAACAAAATGAAAATAGGAAGAGTTTATAGCTGGAAAAAAGTGGTTGCGCAACTTTTATTGTTGGTGGTGCCTGCTGTTGTTTTTTTCTTTTATCTGCTGTGGGATGTAAACCGTTTTTATACCATTTTGCAAAACGATTGGGTAAAACAAGGTTGTTATTTTACAACCGGGATAGTGGTTGCCAATGTGTTTTATTCGTGGCGGTTTCGTTTTGTGAGCACTGCAGGCGTTTTGTTTTTATTTTATTATGCCATATATAAATACATAGGAAGCATTTCTGTGGGCGAGTTCGATTCGTTTTATTTATCTGTTCAGTTTATTGTTTTTACATTTCTTTTTTCGTTGGGTTGGCTTGCTGGCTTTGGTTTTAGCCGAAGCCGGTATTTTACAATATTCTGGAGTGTATTGTTGCTGGTCATAGAGATAGTGGTGGTGAGTAAAACTGCCGATGTAAAAATAAATGTATTGATATCTGCCTTTGCTCCTGTGCTTGCGTATTCGTTTTATACTATTTATACGGCAGAGTTAATAAGGAACATGAACGAGGAAGAAACGAGGTTTGGCTGGTTTATTACCAAACGAATAACTGGTTTTTTACTGGTGTTGCTGGTTATGTTTTTAGTGGTATTTACTGTTTTTAAAAATGATTTTAAAGCAATAGAAAAGGAATGGGGAAACGCACAAGCCAATTATAACAAGGGAGATGGGAAGAGTGAGAACATGAACCAGCAGGATAAAGATGGTGGCATTAGCAATAAAGACCAAACTAAATTGTCAGGCTCTTTGAGTAAAGACAAGCAACTGGTGTTTGTAGCAAAGCTCGATAATTATTTTGATGATGGCAAAACTCCCAACCCGTTATACTTTACTTCCTGCTATTACACCAAGTTTGATACCCTTACACAAACTTTTGAGCGCGACAGCGTGATGCCTTATAACGATTTGTTTGAACCCGACCCATCGCGAATACCTTTGTATTTTTCCAAATGGGATTCTACTGTTATTAAAAATACGTTTGCAACCAAAAACAGGAAAGTAGTAACTGCAGATATATACAAAGTATTGCTTTCTGCCAATAGGTATTTAGCGCCTTCCACAGCATTTTTCTGCCAGCCTATGAGTGTTCCGAAAGAATACAAGGAGCAATACAAAAGCACTTACCGCGCAAAGATGTGGGTAAGCGACCTGAACAGTGCTTACTTTATTTATAACCCTGCGGGAAATAAGATGCTGGAACAATTTCAAAATGTTCGTTTTAATAAATTGAGAGAGGTAAAAAAGATAACAGGTCCTGACAAACAATTTATGGATTACTATACTTACATGCCTCTCAATGATGAGTATAAAAAGATAACAGCCCTGGCAAAACAAATTACAAAAGATGCTGCTACACCTATTGACAAGATGATTGCAATAAGGGATTATTTTTTGAGCAAAGATGAGTTTAAACAACCGCTGTTTAAATATTCTGACAACCCCGGAATACCCGGTATGCCAAGCGCAAACAAACTAACGTATTTTTTATTTGAAAATAAAAAAGGCTATTGTGCCTATTATGCAGGTGCTACTTTGTTTATGCTTCGTTCGCTGGGCATACCAAGTAGGGTGGCAGCAGGATATTTAACTGTGGACAGGAGCAGTAAAAACCCGGGATGGTATTGGTTTTATGCCAACCAGGCACATGCCTGGACCCAGGTATATTTCCAGGGCTATGGCTGGATAGATTTTGATACCACAGTGCCAGATATGAATACCCACCAGGCATCGCAGCCCGATGGTACTCCGCCAACCAATATGCCGCAAACTTATTTGGTGGCAGATGGAGAGGTAACAGAACTGGATACTGTTAAGAAACAAATTAAAATGATGGTAGAAAAATTATTGTATCATGATAAAGATTATGATACTAAAATGGTAAAAGAAATGACAATAGATGTTTCAATGGCAACTATAACAGCCGATACAGGGGCAGTGAAATTAAGTGCAATACAAAAAGGAAATCACATTACTGCTGTTTCGTATGCCGAAGCATTGAAAAATAATGTTGCAACAGCAAAAGATAGCCTGGGTTCAATTATCACTAAACTTCCGCTTCCTGTTCCAATAGATGAAATAAAAGTGATGTCGAAAGAAGAATTAAAAAAACTAAAAAAGAAAACAAAAGAACAGGCAAGTGAGCCAGTTGACTGGATAAAAATAGGATGGATTATTTTATTGATTATTTCTGCATGTGTCATTTTGCTGTTTTTATCTCCATGGATTACCTGGCAATACTTAAACGCAAAGGCAAAACGAATGAACGAACAGAAAGCATATAATAGTTATCGCGCTTCGTTGTATTATCTTAACCAGTTAGGATATTCAAGGGATAGTAAAGGTCCGCAGGAATATTCATATTTAATAGATGCGAAGTTTAATACCCCTGTCAGGGTTTTAAGCTCTGACAAGGGTAATGATAAAAACTTGCATTACGTTAGTTTTTATTCATTCAGTAATTTATACCAGAAAGTAAAATACGGCTCACTTCCTTTAACAGAAACCGAACAAAAAATGGTAAATGAATTTTATAAACCTTTTATTAAACAAGTAAGAAGTAAAACAAAATTGAAAACACGGTTCAGCAAATTTTTAAACATTTATAATACTATTCATTATTTTACACAACCTAAATAAAATTAATTATGGAAGAACAAAATGTACAACTGGAACAAACATTAGGCAACATACAAAAACTCGTTGATAATGTAGAAACCGTTATTCGCGGCAAAAGAATGCAGATACAATATGTGTTAACTGCTCTTTTAGCAAAAGGACATATCCTGATGGAAGACAATCCTGGAACGGGTAAAACAGTGATGGCAAAAACACTTGCAAAAAGTATAGCAGGCGAAAAAGGTGGAGAAGCAAGTTTTAAACGCATCCAGTTTACTCCCGATTTATTGCCCATGGATTTAATCGGTTCGCATATTTTTGATGATGTGAAAAAAGAATTTGTTTTTAAAAAAGGACCCCTGTTTTGTAACTTATTATTGGCAGACGAAATTAACCGCGCTTCGCCAAAGGTGCAGTCAGCATTGCTGGAATGTATGGCAGAACAACAGATAACAATGGGCGAAACAACGTATCCATTGGAGAAATTGTTCTTTACCATTGCTACTCAAAACCCTGTGGAGATGGAAGGAACTTATCCCCTGCCCGCAGCGCAACTGGATAGATTTTTTATTAAGATTTATTTTGGTTATGTGGATGAGGAAACGGAATTGAACATCTATAAAGATTACTTAGGTATTCAAAATAACCTTGATACGATTAAACAAGTATTGAGTATGAAAGAAATTTTATTTTTACAGGAGCAAACTGAAAAAGTTTTTATTCATGATGAAATAATAACCGGGGTTAGAAATATAGTGAGAGATACCCGGAAACATCCCGATATTGTGTTAGGCGCATCCACCCGAAGCGGTATTACTTTCCTGAAATGTTTAAAAGCATTTGCCCTGGTAAATGGAAGAACATTTGTTACGGAAGATGATTTGAATCAATTAACCTCTGCTGTGCTCGACCATAGAATGATATTCAGAAATAAAGAAGCTAAACAAAAGGCATTGTCGTCCATTCTTTCGAAAGAACTGGATAGGTTGAGCAAATTAAAAATTACTACCAATGCAAATACCTATAATCAAGGTCTGTTGTAAATAATGAAAAGATTATTCATTTTTATTCTCTTACTTTCAATTTGTTTTGCAAGTGCGTATGCGCAAAAGAATTTTGCACAACGATATGAAATAGATGCAAAACGAATTGGAGTTGCGCCATTTGATAAAGATGCCTTGCCCAGGAGTCGCGAATTCATTCGCCTGGACAGCACTTATTATGTAGGGTGGATGTATGAAGGCATTTATAAATATGAAAGAAGTTCGGATTATTTAGGATATAAAAGTGCAATAGCTCCGTTGCAAAAAGCATTTAATTTGCTGAATAAAGATTTTGGAAAAAACTTTAAAAAACTATTTTCTTCTCCTCAGGTATATATGGATAACCAAAGCAGGTTAAGTGATTTATTTGAAATAGAAAACTCCTTACAACTGTGTTATAATAACATCGAAATGCCCGATTCCACTATGTCCTTGCTGGATAAAATAGATAATTATCATTTGCAGAAAGACTTCTTTGGAACCTGTACCGAAAGGGCATGGCTGTTTCACCGGAATAGGTTTTTTATTTCAGACAAATATGATTTTCTTAAAAACTCCATAGATGAAAATGAAAAAATGGCTATCCACTGGTGTTACAACGGATTTGAAAAGATTCAAAAAAACCAGGCGATAAATGATTTTTGGTTTGGACCACGTCAAAGCGAAGATGACCGGATGATGATCTACCACAATCTTGCTATCTTACATGCCTATAAACAAAACTACGACAGCGCAGAATTTTATTATAAAAAACTAGAAGCCGGAAATAGAATTTCATGGGGAAACTATGCCGAGTTGCAAATGGAAATAGGGAATTTTGATAAAGGTATGCAGTATTTCAACAAAAGACAATTGTACAGAGAACATGGCTTGGATGAGAAATATTATTATGTTCCCATTTTATTTGTTTTTAGTGGTAAAACTAAAGAAGCTATCAGGATGGAGAATAAGAAAATTGCAGAAAGCGGTTCCACTCCCGGCTTTGGTTGGTATTCCATTGCTTTAGCAAGAAGTTATTTGTATGACGGGCAACTGGACAGTTGTGAATTTTATTTAACTAAAGCAGCTAATTTTAAAGAACTTCATATTGGTACCACACTTACCCAATCGCAATATGAATTTACCATCAACCTTCTCAAAGTACAACTGGTGGATAAAAAAGCCGAACAGGTTAAGTTTCTGAATAGAGGCTGGTGGTATTCGTTTACTGATTTATATAACTTCATTGCTTTGAAAATAGAAAAATATCTCAATGTATATGTTGTGGTGAATGAAATGGCTAATAACCCGGAGCGTAAAAGAATTGTGTATGATTTATTCTGTAACGAATCTACTGTTTCGTTTGATGAAAGTATGTTTTTATTAAAAGATTTCAGCAATTCTTTTTTTCAAAACAAATATGAAGAATATCAACAGAAAGATAAACGAAAAAAAATTCAACGCTATTTCAAATTGTTTTGTGCCAAATTGAAATATGAAAACGGTGATAAGAAAGAAGCAGCCGTTATGGGTGAGAATCTATTGAAACCACCTGTTTCTTTATCAACAACTAATAGCGAGGATTTAACTAACGAAAACATGGCTGATACTGCCACTGAAAAATTGTTCTATGCTCGGGTTTATGAAATGCTTGCCAAAAGTTATGACAAAGAAGACAATCAAAAATGTATTTTAGCGCGAAATAATTATTTCGATACATACCCTCAATTAGTTCCTTTTAGCGGTGTTACAATGCAAATGAATCTTTCTGTTTCCGGAGAAAGTGATGACATTATTACTAATGTGATTAAGGATTTAAAAAGCAGCAATATTGAATGGACGAAAGAAACGGACCCCAATTCCCCTTTTGTAAAAATTACTTTTAGTAAAAAAGGAAAATTGTATGAAGCAATAATTTATGTAAAAAGTGCAAGCGGTAAAACTATTGTTAATAATGAACAACTGATATTTAAAAATGCCTTTGGCACAGGTAAGGAAATTGCATTACGATTATTTGGCAAAGGAGGTGTGGTGGAATATGATGGAGTAAAGAATTAAGTAAAAAAAAAATATATTATGAAAAAATTTATAACGATATTATTAGCTACACTTTTAACCGATTATCTCTTTGCCCAGGTAAATACAGGTTCAGCATCAACTGATGTAAATCAGGATTCTGTTTGGATAGTAAATAACTACTTTAAAATGGAGCGAATGGTGGAGATGCGGGATGGAATAAAACTTTTTACTTCAATTTATATACCCAGGGATTCATCAGTAAAGCATCCCGTTATGCTTACCAGAACTCCATACTCATGCGCCCCTTATGGAGAAGATAAGTTCAGGAATGTATGGAGCAGAAATACTAAAATTTATTTCAAAGAAAAATACATTGTTGTTACACAAGATGTTCGGGGGCGATATATGAGTGAAGGAGTGTATGAAGATATTCGACCTTACATAGATAATAAAAAAACTAAAAATGATGTAGATGAAGCCAGTGATACCTATGACGCGATTGACTGGATGGTAAAACATATTCCAACAAATAATGGAAATGTAGGTGTTAGTGGAATTTCTTACCCTGGCTTTTATTCAACTATGGCAGCTTTATGCGGGCATCCAGCGTTGAAAGCAGTAAGTCCGCAGGCACCAGTTACAGATTGGTTTATTGGTGATGATGTGCATCATAAGGGTGCTTTTTTTATGATGGACGATTTCGGATTTGATTATGTATTTGGCAAACCACGGTCTAAACCTACAACTGATTATGGAAAAGGAGTTGACTTTAAATCTGATGATAATTATGATTTTTTCCTTCGCCAGGGAACGCTTAAAAACCTCACCAAACATTATATGGGAGATTCGATTAAATTCTGGAACGAGGAAATGAATCATCCGAACTATGATGAATTTTGGAAAGCACACACAATAACCTCTCATTTATTTAATGTTAAACCTGCCATACTTATTACCGGGGGATTATTTGATGCAGAAGATGTTTGGGGTACATGGAACACTTATAAAACAATAGAAAAACAAAGTCCGGCTACAAATAATAAAATATGTGTAGGTCCCTGGTATCATGGCGGATGGGCAAAATCTGACGGAAGTCATTTGGGAAATGTACAATTTGGAAAAGGTAATTCGGATTATTATTATAAGAATGTGGAGATGCCATTTTTTAATTATTATTTAAAGGGCGAAGAAGATTTAAAAAATTTAACAGAAGCAACTGTGTTTATTTCTGGAGAAAATAAATGGCATCAGTTTGAAGAATGGCCCCCGAAGAATGTTGAATCAAAACCTATTTATTTGAATGATAACGGGGGATTGACTTTTTCAAAACCAACTTCAACAAAAAGTTTTTCAGAATATGTAAGCGACCCTTCCAAACCTGTTCCATATACAGAAGAAGTTCACCTTAATCGCACCAGGGAATACATGACAGATGACCAACGATTTGCTTCAAGGAGACCTGATGTAATAGAGTTCAAAACGGATACATTAACAAATGAGATAACACTGACAGGACCTGTAATTGCTGATTTGATGGTTAGTATTTCTACAACCGATGCTGATTTTGTGGTGAAACTCATAGATGTTTTTCCGGATAATTTCAAATATGGCAAAGATGATTTGTATCCTATGGGTGGTTATGAAATGCTGGTTCGTGGAGAAATAATGAGAGGAAAGTTCAGAAACAGTTTTGAAAAACCCGAAGCATTTACACCTGGTAAAGTAACGGAGGTTAAATTTGAATTGCCCGATGTGGCTCACACTTTCAAAAAAGGACATCGTATAATGATTGAGATTCAAAGCAGTTGGTTTCCTTTGGTGGACAGAAATCCGCAACAATTTTTAGACATCTACCATTGTGATGAAAAGGATTTTATTACATCAGCTATTCATATTTATCACGATTCGCAAAATACTTCTTCTGTTTTATTACCGATATTAAATAAGTGAAGTTGATTTAATCGCATGATTTTATACTTCTAACTCAATTGTTGATTTGTATGTCCTAAACATTTGTTTTTGTGTGTATAAATTTATTCTTTTGCAGAGATTTTAAAACAAAAAAGTAATTTATGAATAGCTACGAAGAAAGGAACGCCAAAGGAAGAAAATTTATGTACATACTAACTATCATGTTTATGTTGTGTTTCTTTTTATTTCTAATGTTTAACCTCGTGAAATAAAACTTCCATACAAAAGGTTGGCATTTTAAAAAAAGTATTACTTTTATCAAAGATTTATTTTGATAGAAACAATTCTTAATCCACAAAAAAATGAGCCAATCAAATTTCAATAAACATTTTGGAATTATAATTATTATGATTCTTATTTTCAGTAGTAATACTAAACTATCCTTTGGTCAAACAAAGCAGGAGCGTCAATTTTCTTTTTGCTATCAAACAAGTGATACTATCCAGGTGACCGATTTGGAAAGCTGTGTGGAACTTGTTCCTTCTGACAAAAATTTAAAAGTGAAGTCGTATGTAGTGATGATTCGCCTGGGCGATGTATTCCAGGAATTTGACCCCAACAAGGGTGCTTACCTTGTACCCGGGATAACGGATGAGATTGTGAAACAAAAAAAGAAAGTGAAATATATTCAGATTAGAGATATTATTTGCACCGAAGGAAAAAGTAAGGAAGAAAAGAAATTCAGAGAATTCAGAATATATGTAAAACAACCCGTACAGTAATTCGGAATTGAATTACTAATGAAAAAAATACGTCATTTCGAAAATCTTCACATCCCCTTATGGCTGATGAAAGATACCTGCTGGATGTTTCAATGGAAACTTTTAGGAATTACTATGATAGTCCCCACAATAACTGTTGCAATTATTATTGCTGTTCAATCATGGAAAGAAAGAGACGATGAGTTTTGGATTAACCTTGCCATTTGCTTTTGGATAGCAGCTAACTCTTATTGGATGATTACTGAATTCTTTCATCACGAAGAAATAAAAAATTATGCAGGAATACCTTTTGTAGCGGGAATGTTGTGCGTTGCTTGTTTTTATGTCAAGCGATTATTCGGGAAGTCGGACAAGAATATTCTTGATTAAAGACTAAGTTTCAAAGCCAGCATTTTTAAAGCGGTAATTGCGGCTTCTGTTCCTTTGTTTCCATGTTTTCCCCCTGCTCTGTCCTGTGCTTGTTCCAATGTGTCAGTTGTTAATACACCAAAAATAACGGGCTTGTTATATTTCAAACTTACATTGGTAATACCATTGGCAACTGCTTCGCAAATAAAATCGAAGTGGCGGGTTTCGCCCTGGATTACGCAACCCAAGCAAATTACAGCATCAATGGTTTTATCTTCACAAAGAAATTGCGCACCTAAAGGTAATTCGAAACTGCCCGGAACACTTTTAACTTTAATGTCAGCATTAAAAACACCATTTTTAAATAATGTTTTAAATGCTCCTTCTTTTAAAGCATTTGTTATTTCACTGTTCCATTCAGAAACTACCAGCGCTACCACCATACCGGCTCCATTGGGAATGCTGCTTCCTTCCGGTTTAGATAAGTTTTTAGTTGCAGTTGACATGGTTATAAATTAAAAATAGTAGTTAAAATAACAAAGGTGACTTTTTTCAAAATCACCTTTGTAAAAAATTCAAATCAGTTGTTTTATAAATTACCTAATGTTTTTGCACGGGCAATAAATTTATCCATGTCTTTCCCATCGGCAGTTTCAGAATATTCGTTTTTGATGCGTTCGTATAATTTCACTGCATCGGCATAATTCCCTTTTTCTTCATTTGCCAATGCGGCTTTTTTCAAACAAAGGGGAGTATCAAAATTATTGCTGTGTTGCTCTGCTGCTTTTAAATAATAGGTGATAGCATCATCCGTTTTTCCAAGTTCCATATTTGCATCGCCAATAGCAGCAGTTGCTAACGGACCAACAATAACGTCTTTGTTGTCGAATTTTTTTAAATGCTCTATTGCATCTTCAAATTTTCCTGTTTTTAAATAACAGATGCCTAAATAGTACTCTGCCAGGTTTCCGGAAGGAGACACTCCATAGTCGTCCGCAATTTGCAGAAAGCCATCGTCTGTGCCATCTCCGTTGATTGCTTTATTAATCGAATCTTTTTCGAAATATTGTTCTGCTTTAAACATTTTGGTGCGTGCTTCGGTTTCCTGTCCTGCCACATACCAATATTTATAAGCAAAGTAACCACCCACAATAAGGATGATGACACCTAAAATAGTAAGCAAATTCTTTTTGTTTTGCTCAATAAAAAGTTCGGTTTTGGTAAATGCTTGTCCTACATCAACTATAGGTTCGTCTGTTATTTGTTTTGCCATTTTTAGTTTTATTCTGATTTAACGGAGTGCAAAAATAGTTTTTTTTTGCTTATACCATAATTTAATTAATAAATATGCGTTTCCATAACGTTTTTTAGGTATTTTTACTCTCCCGAAAAAAAGAAATAAATATTGGCTAAAGCCTTTATTAACAGGTGTTACAAAACGAACAGGAGGGAGAAAGCCCAAAAAATGTATCTAAAAAAATTATCTTTAATTAACTTTAAAAATTATCCGGAAGCCGAATTAACCTTCAGCAGCCATGTAAATTGCCTGACCGGGAACAATGGTGAAGGAAAAACCAATATATTGGATGCTATTCACTATTTATCGTTCTGCAAAAGTTTCTTTAACCCGATAGATAGTCAGAATATTTTGCACGATGCTCTTTTCTTTCTTATTCAAGGGATTTTTGATAATAATAACGAAGAGGAAGAGGTGTATTGCGGGTTGAAACGCAACCAGAAAAAACATTTTAAAAGAAACAAAAAAGAGTATAACCGCCTGGCTGAACATATCGGATTGTACCCTTTGGTAATGGTTTCTCCCGCAGATTCGGAATTGATAACCGAAGGAAGTGAAAGCCGCAGGAAGTTTATTGACAGTGTGATTGCACAGTTTGACCGGGAATACCTGGAGAATTTAATTGCTTACAATAAGGTATTGTCTCACCGGAATGCGGTATTGAAACAAATAGCTGACAGTGGCAGGTTTGACAAAGATGTCCTTGAAATATGGGATGTGCAGTTGATTGATTACGGTAAAAAGATTTATGAAAAAAGAAATAACTTTATAAAAAGTTTCATCCCCATTTTTCAAAAGTATTATGAATTAATTTCAGGGCGAAGAGAAAAGGTAGGCATGGAATACACTTCTCATTTGCATGATACTAATTTTGCTGATGTATTAACCAATGCCCTAAACCGCGACAGGGCAATGCAATACACCACAGTGGGTATTCACAAAGATGATTTGGAATTTACCATCGATACTCATTCTTTAAAAAAATATGCTTCGCAGGGACAACAAAAGTCTTTTCTCATTGCATTGAAATTAGCACAATTCGATTTTATAAAAAACATAAAAAAGGTAACTCCTGTTTTATTGTTAGATGATATATACGATAAGCTGGACGATTTGCGGGTAAAGCAATTGATGGACCTGGTGAGCAGCGATAACTTCGGGCAATTATTTATTACTGATACACATCCTACGCGTTTGTCTGATTTGTTTAAAGCAGGTAATGCAGATTATAAAGTATTTAAAATTGTTAATGGTAATGCTATTTCAACATCAGCAACCAATGAACCACTGAACCAATGAACTAAAGATATGAGCAAACACAACGAATATACTATTAAGGAAGCCATCGAAAATCTTTTGAAAGCCTTCAAACTGAATGATAAACTGGATGAAAAAAAATTAATTGCTTCGTGGGAAGAGGTAATGGGTAAGATGATTGCAAACCATACCACCGATATTATCATCAGGAATAAACAATTGATTGTTACGCTAGATTCTTCTGCTTTGCGGAACGAACTGGCACTTGCCAAAACAAAAATTATTAAAATACTTAACGAAAAAGCCGGGAAAGAGGTGATAACGGAGGTGGTACTTCGTTAGAATGAGGAATGAAGAATAAAAAAAAATTAATAAAAGATATATGAACAAAATAAAAACATCTCTAATGGCTTTGGTTATGGGGCTTTCAACAACTGTTGTAAGTGCTCAACCAGATTCTGCATTCATCAAAAAAATATATAATGAAGCATTGAGCAATGGCAAAAGTTATGCTAACCTTGATTATTTATGTAATAAAATAGGTGGCCGGCTAAGCGGTTCCCCACAGGCGCAACAGGCTGTTGAATGGGCTTTTAAGGCAATGAAAGAATCAGGTGCAGACACTGTTTATTTGCAAGAATGTATGGTGCCTCACGGGGTACGGGGTGCAAAGGAAGTGGGGAAAGTAATATGTGCTGACCCGAAAGATAACAGAGAATTGCCGATTGCTGCATTGGGCGGTTCCATTGCTACTCCGGCTGAAGGCATAACGGCAAACGTTATTGAAGTGATAGGTTTAAAAGGATTGGAAACATTGGGCAAGGAGAAGATAAAAGGTAAAATAGTTTTCTTTAACGAACCGATGGACCCTACCTTTATTGAAACATTTAATGCCTACGGAAAAGCAGTGGAGCAGCGCTGGGCTGGTCCTTCCGAAGCGGTTAAGTATGGTGCTATAGGCGTGGTTACCCGTTCGTGTACATTAACGCAGGATGATTATCCGCACACGGGTTCGATGAGTTATAAAGACAGTTTAAATAGAATTCCTGCCTGCTGTGTCAGTACCAATGGGGCTAACTGGCTAAGTGCTGAATTGAAAAAGGATAAAGACCTGAAATTCTTTTTGAAGATGAATTGTGCTAAATTGCCGGATGAAAAGTCGTATAACGTTGTGGGTGAAATTCGCGGTAGCGAAAAAAAGAATGAATTTATTGTAGTGGGCGGTCATCTTGATTCGTGGGATACGGGCAAAGGTGCCAATGACGATGGGGCAGGAGTGGTGCAGAGTATAGAGGTTATCAGGATATTTAAAGCATTGGGCATTCAACCAAAATGTACCATTCGTGCGGTAGCGTTTATGAATGAAGAAAATGGCGGACGTGGTGGAAAAAAGTATGCTGAACTTGCCAAAAAGAATAATGAAAAACACATTGCCGCCATTGAGTCGGATGCGGGAGGATTCACTCCCCGCGGGTTTAGCAGCGATGTTACTCCTGCCGTGAAAGCCAAACTAAAAAGCTGGAGACCGCTGTTTGAACCGTATGGTGTGTATGATTTTGACAGGGACGGAAGCGGCTCTGATATTAGTCCTTTGAAAGAACAGCAGGTACCTTGTATGGAATTGCGACCCGATTCTCAACGGTATTTTGTTTACCATCATACTGCCATTGATGTGTTCGAAAATGTAAATAAAAGAGAACTGGAACTGGGCGATGCAGCCATGGCTTCGCTTATCTGGATGATTGCGAAGTACGGCTTATAAGTTATTGTTTTACTTTTTTCTTCAAAACATAACGAACACCAAGCATAAAATTAATACTGCTGTAAGGAATATTGCTTCTTAACCCCTGCCCGGTGGGCACAACAGGAGATGTGGTAGCAGTGTTTCCATAAGTAGTATTGACAGTGGAAGAAGGCAAACTGGATAATAAATCCACACCATTAAAAGTGTAACTGGTAATGGTACTTTGCTTTGGTGCCCATGACATGCCTATATAAGCTGCTTCCGCAAAAACAACAAACTTTTCTGCCACCCTCCAGTCAAGCCCTATTCCGGCAACACATCCTACAGATAGCCCTTTTGAATATTGTTTAGTAATCGTATTTGTGGTGCTATAGGCAGAATCGCCATTGATGGAAATCTGGTTGATGGTTGCCAGGTTACTGATGTCTTCCGTCATTTTATTACCAAGCCCAAACACTACTCCTGCTTTAAAATAAGGTTTAAACTTCTTTTTGCCTCCCGAATATTTTATAATACCATTTAGTTGATATTGCGATATGTTTTTAAATTCATGCTTTTCATTTGTTTCGGTTACATCAATGCTGTTTGTTCCGTTTACAGAGGTAATAATCTGGTCGCTGGCGGTGGAATACGATGGTCCGATGTGGTAGCCAAGGTTTACATCAAAAGAAATATTGTTTTTCATACAATATTCAATACATAGATAAGGCGTGCTGCCTTTGCCATACGAACCTTTTACAAGACTGGCAGTTCCGCCCGAATAAACACCTGCACTGGAACTGGTATTGGTTTGCCCTATAATTTGCGATGGGTCGGCTATGGCATAATCATACATTAAACCAATAGTAAAGTACCGGGTTTTGGCGGCTGTGGCTGCATCCTGGTTTTTATCGAAATAGGTTTCCTGTCCAAAGGAGGAAACCGAAACCAAAAGAAAAAGAAAGAAGGATAGTTTTTTCATATTAATAGATTGCTCTTATGTATTAATTGCACACGACAAAACTACAAAACAATTTTTAATCAATATAATTATTTACCTGCTCACCACTATTTTCTTCCTCACTATCCCACTATCTGTTACAGCAGAAATAAAATAAATACCATCATTCATCAAAGTAAAATCTATAGATGTTTCTGTTTCTACTATTTTATTTTCTACCATCTCACCTAATGTACTTACTATTTTAATTTGAGTAGTACCCGTTGGCAATTTTGCTGTAAAGTTTCCTGTGCTTGGGTTGGGGAAGAGGGTTAAATCAGGTTGCGCGGGTATAACAGGAGAAGAAAGAATATATTCAATTGATGATTTTGAGCATTCATTTGTACTTGTTATAACCTTGTAGGTTCCATATTTTGAGGCGCAGAAATAAAATAATGTTGCCCCATTAATTATTGCATCATTATAATACCATTGATATTGCCTGGAATCTGAGCTGATTAAACAATTTCCATGAGTCGTAATAGTTGGGATTTGAATATATGATATTTTAAACGAATGGCTTATATAAGGACCATTATAATCGAAATAATTGCAATCGAATACAGAATAATAAGTACCAGTGTCAGTAGCAATATATGATGGGTTGGTACTTACTAATATGCCATTTTTATACCATCGGTGATTAGTACTTACAATATCACCACCGTCTTCTACATAAAAAAATAAATTGACAGATATAGGTTGGTTCTCACAACAAAGTAAATCACTTGCAGAATAATTACTTTGGTGCGTTACTCCTACCTTTGAATAACAATCAGTAGTAATAAATAGTAAAATAATCGGAAATAAAACTTTCGCTTTCATTTTTTTTAATGCTTTAAAGGTTAATAAATAAAAAACTTAATAAATTAAAAAATTTGTTGGTCGTAAAGTTTCTTCTATAGGCGGTATGTTTTTTTTTGTAAAAGTAAAGTTATTTTTTTAAATAAAAAGTTTTTTAAATAAAAAAGTACCATTTCCTTCACATAAAAATTCCATCATTTCACATAAATATTTCGTCCCTTTAAATAGACAAGTTTTTTTTTCCCTGTTTACCTCTTATATTCCATCCCTTCTAAAAAAATAGTTCAGTGAGTTTTATGTCACTAAAGTTTATTGGAGATAGTTGTGTATTATATTCCGTAAAAAAAAATTAAGGTTTCTTTGCCTTTGCTGCCTTAATCTTTGCATGTATTGATATAAGTAATGGTTCGTTTGCATCCGCAAATACTTTTGTATTAATAAAGGGAGGAGAAATGGATATTCCATCGGCAGTTAAAAAGTAGAAAAACTTTGATGGTATTGCAACATCAATTAATACCTTTCCAACAATCTGATTTTCTATCATTCTTTTCAGCTGCCTTTTTAACTCCTGTACTGAAAGTCCTGTACTTTTTGCTAACTGACTCATTTTTTGTTTTTCGTTTATTAGTCCGTTAATAATTTTTACCTGCGAATTATTTTCTACAATTTCTCCTAAATTGGCCAATTGACGGCTATGTTTAGTTACCAGGTTGGTGGTATCTATTTTACCGTTTTTATTTCTTTTCATTTATTTATATGTATTAGGCGGGCAAATTAGATAAGATAAGTAGGTGATGTTAAATGGTTACATTTTGTAACCATTTGATTTGGTATAAAAATATTACCGTACTTCACGCAGCGTAAAAAACCAGTACCTTGTTCTTTGAATTTTTTTTGAACGATTTTTCTTTGAAAGAAAGAAGAAAAAAAGTTTTTATACTATATCACACGCGTGGAGGTATATCAAAGAAAGTTTTTATATATGTTCACACGTGTGGAGGTATGTCAAAGAAAGTTTTTATATATGTTCACACGTGTGGAGGTAAGTCAAAGAAAGTTTTTATATATGTTCACACGTGTGGAGGTAAGTCAAAGAAAGTTTTTATATATGTTCACACATGTGGAGGTAAGTCAAAGAAAGTTTTTATATATGTTCACACGTGTGGAACTATATTATTGAAATAATTATACCAACTAAACATAAAAAAATGTCAAATCCTAATTCATGGCAACCAGCCGAAAATTTTGTTCGCAATGGAGTTCGCGGAAACTACACCGTAGCTTTAAAAGTAAGCACCTTTCATTTCAATGCGCTAACAGCACAAAGCTCAAATGTTGCAATAGCAGCACTGCTTGTGCTTTATACCCCTTATCATAACGGGTTGGTGAGCGCATCCACTGCTAAGCTAAGTGCCTTGGGCGATAGAATAGGGGATACTCAAACCAAGAGTGAATTATTCCTTGAGCTGACACAGGTAAGGCTTCCTATATGGCAGCAAATGATTGGTAATGTGTATGCACGTGGCACAGCTGCTTTCAAAACGTTGTTTCCTTTCGGGCTCGATGTTTTTCACAACGGCACCATCGAAAATAAATTAATCAACCTTCGCACACTGCGCGACAAATGCACTGCCGATGCCTCCCTGGCTGCTGTTGCATCCCTTATTACTTCATTTTATTCTGCTATCAATAATGCAAGAAACACACAGGAAGGTGAAAAAACAATTGTAGGGGTAGGAATCAATAATCAGCAGGATGCCATAGAAGCTATGTGTATTCAAATGTTTGCCGACTATGGTACAATAGTCAGTCTTTTTCCCAACGGTCCCACCAGGATAAAAAGCTTTATTGATGTGGTTACACTCCAGGACCATGTTCACAGCCCACTTTACACAGGAGTAGTAAATACAAATAAAATAAGAAAAGTAGCAACCAAAACCGTTACCTCACTAAGCAAAATAAAAGTGAGCTGCGATGTAGATTTAATGATTTGGGTAAACGATTCAGCAAAAAACCCCATACACCCTGCCGGTGTTTTTATTCCCGCAAACACTCCTACCATTGCCGAATTCCCCGGTTTAGGAAACCCAGACAACCGTGTGTTCCAGATTCATAATTTAAGTCTAACCACCAAGGGGCATTACACCGTAGAGTTTTTGTAAAAACAAAGTAGTAAGTATAATGTATAAAGTAGTAAGTACAAAGTACAAAGTACAAAGTTGTAAGAAAGCTTCCCAGAAAGGGGAGGCTTTTTTTTCAGGCAACGCTCCCCACGCCATCCTGGCTTGTCGAAAGATTCAAGGACACGGGCACGGGGTGAGGTCTTGAATTTGTGAAGTCTTGAATTTGGGCGTGCCCCTGCGGGTCGGGCTTTCCGCTTCAATCTTTTTTGCCCCCCCTTTATCCAACGCAACAAAAAAGGATTTCCGCTGCAATCCCTCACGCTGCGCTTCCTGACAACCATTATGAAAAAAATATACTTATTCTAAAACAAAAAAACTCCCTTCGCTAAAAGGGAGTTTTTTATTATCCTGGGTGGCTGATGGGACTCGAACCCACGACACTCGGTACCACAAACCGATGCTCTAAC
The DNA here is from genome assembly GCA_025363555.1 of Bacteroidota bacterium. Lineage (GTDB taxonomy): Bacteria > Bacteroidota > Bacteroidia > 2-12-FULL-35-15 > 2-12-FULL-35-15 > 2-12-FULL-35-15. Next base: position 24,114 of record JANYDQ010000245.1, read on the forward strand.
CAAACTGAACTACAGCCACCATAAAATTTTAAGGGTGCAAAGATATGTTTTTTTTATAAAATGGAGAAGAAAATTAATTAGCTAATTGACGATGCAACTTAAGAGCTTACTGAACAATTAGCTAATTACCTCATCAGCTAATTAGCTAATTACCCTCATCAGCTAATTAGCTAATTATCCAATTAGCTAATCAACACATCAGCTAATTAATTAACTTTGCACCCTAACAATGGACACATCTACCACCAACACCACCCTTCATGTAGAAGGCATGGACTGCGCTTCGTGCGCCCTGGGCATCACCAAAAACCTTGAGAAAAAAGGAGCCGAAAATGTGTTTGTGGATTATGCCACCGGTGAAGCTACTTTTTTATTAAAAGACAAAAACAAACTGCCTTTATTAATCCAAAGTATTCACAGCATTGGTTACACCGTGGTGGATAGTAAATTTCGCGAAGCGCAGGAAGGCAAACTGTCGCCTGTTGAAAAACGTTTTTATTTCACTCTTCCTTTCACCATCATTTTATTTTTCGGGCACATGCTGCTTTCCCACAGCTTTATTTTAAACCAGCCATTAGCTCAATTATTCCTTTGTTTACCTGTCTTTATAATCGGCATCATGCAGTTTGGCAAGTCGGCATGGGGCAGTGTAAAAACAGGAGTACCCAACATGGATGTTCTCATTTTTATTGGTTCATCGTCCGCCTTTATTTACAGCATCATCGGCATGATAATGTATTTCGGAACTCACCAGGTGCATAACTATTTGTTTTTTGAAACCACCGCCACCATTATTACATTAGTATTATTAGGCAATGTGTTCGAACATCGTTCGGTAAAGCAAACCACCACCGCCATTCGCGAGTTGAGCGCCATACAGGTAACCACCGCCAATATAGTGGGATTGCAAATGGGCAAAGAAGTGATTTCGGAAATAGAATACAAAGATATTATGGTGGGCGCCATATTGCAGGTAAATACAGGAGATAAAATAGCAGTGGACGGAGAAATAATTTCGGGAGATGCAACCATAGACGAATCCATGATAACCGGAGAAAGCATACCGGTAGAGAAAACAATTACTCATAAAGTAATAGGTGGAACCATTGTAGTTAATGGCAATGTAAGGATGCGAGCCGAAAAGGTGGGCAACGAAACCGTGCTGGCAAAGATTATAGAACTGGTGAAAAAAGCACAACAAAACAAACCCGATATTCAAAAGCTGGGCGATAGAATATCTGCCATATTTGTGCCTGTAGTATTAGGTATTTCTATTCTTACCTTTATTACTAACTACTTTTTTGTTCATTTCGAATCAGGTTATCCCTTAAGAGAATCCATAATGAGGGCAATTGCGGTAATGGTTATTTCGTGCCCGTGTGCCATGGGATTAGCCACTCCCACAGCGGTAATGGTGGGCATTGGTCGGGCTGCCCGAAAAGGAATATTAATAAAAGGAGGAAACACGCTGGAGCAATTTGCCAATATTAAAAACATTGTTTTTGATAAAACAGGAACATTGACCACAGGTAATTTCAAGATAAAAAACATTACTACCTATGATGGTAAAACACAAGAAGAGGTGATAGAAATATTGTTTCAGCTGGAACAACATTCTTCTCATCCTATTGCAAAATCAATAGTAGCAAGCCTTGCACTATCACCACATGAAAATGGCGGAAGTAATCCGCTTCTTTTGAAGGAAATTAAAGAAGAAAAAGGATTGGGAGTTTCGGGAACGGATAAGGATGATAATGAATATAAAATTGGTTCGTATAAAATAGCTACACATCTTACCAAAAGCAACATGCACTCGGTGTATATGGTTAGAAATAACGTATTGATAGCAACCGTGGATTTGGAAGATGAAATAAAAACAAATGCAAAACAACTTATCGGTAACCTTCATAAAAGTGGTGTTACCACGTTTATGCTTAGCGGGGACAATAAAATAAAATGCGAAGCATTGGCAGAAAAGCTGGGCATTGACGCAGTATATAGCGAGCAGCTGCCGGCTCAAAAACTGGCGCTGATTGATAAACTGGTAAAAGAAAATTCAACCGCTATGGTGGGCGATGGCGTAAACGATGCACCAGCACTGGCAAGAGCTACAGTAGGTATTTCATTAAGCAATGCCACACAGGTGGCTATTCAATCGGCACAAATTATTTTATTAAAGAGCAATGATTTGAATATTCTCACCGATGCCCATTTGATTAGTAAACATACGTTGATAACGATCAAACAAAATTTATTCTGGGCTTTCTTTTATAATGTGGTTGCCATACCTGTTGCAGCCATGGGTTTCCTTAGTCCTGCGCTTGGCGCTTTGGCAATGGCTGCTTCCGATGTAATTGTGATAGGAAATTCCATTCGGTTAAAAACAAAAAGACTACGTTAACCAGTTGTGAACGACAAAAAATTAAACATACTTTTTCTTTCCAGCTGGTACCCCAATAGGGTGTTGCCTTCTTTAGGAAATTTTGTTCAGAAACATGCCGAGTGCGTGGCACTGAAATCAAACGTTGCTGCTCTTTTTATTTTCTCCGACCCCGATTGTAAACATAAGTATGAAATCATTGAAACTACTTTAAACAATGTTTATACAGTAAATGTATATTACAAAAGAGCCAATCATAACATTCCCGGAGTATTTCAGTTGCAAAGAGCATTTCGTTATTTCAAAGCACATAAAATGGGTTTGAAAGTAATTGATGAAAAGTTTGGTAAGTTCGATTTGGTTCATCACAATATTTTATACCGTGCCGGAATTATAGCCTGGTGGTTAAAGAAAACCAAAGGCATTCCTTATATCATTACCGAAAACTGGACCGGGTATTTATCTTCCAAGAAAATAAAACTGGGATTAGTAACCAAAATGCTTTCCCGCATGATTGCCCGAAATGCAAGTTACATTACGCCTGTATCAAAAGATTTAAAAGATTCGATGCTCAAACTTGGTTTTACTACCCATTATGAAATAATATATAATGTAGTAAACACAAAATTATTTTATCCGGTAATGAATAAACCCAATGGGAGAAAAATAAAACTACTGCATGTATCTACCCTGGATGATGCGCATAAAAACATATCCGGTATGTTGCGGGTTATAGCTGAACTTGCCAAACAGCGAAATGATTTTGAAATATTATTTGTTGGAGAAGGAGATAAAATACAACATATTAAAACAGCAAAAGATTTAGGAATCTATCAATCAGTTGTTTCATTTGACGGAGTGAAGCCTACCGCGGAAGTGGCAGAAATTATGCGTAATGCCGATTGTTTTGTGATGTTCAGTAATTATGAAAATCTTCCCTGTGTTATCATTGAAGCCCTGGCAAGCGGCTTGCCTGTGGTATCTTCCACCGCAGGCGGAATACCCGAACACATTACCGATAACCTTGGAATACTGGTGAAGCCAATGGATGAAAAAGCATTATTAAATGCTATTAATACAGCCATCAATAATATTCAATCGGGAAAATATGATGCAAATCAGTTATCCGATTATTCAAATAATAATTTCAGTTATGAAAAAGTAAGCCACAAGTTTCACCAGCTTTATCATCGCATATTAAAAGATAAAAACATACATGAGTAAGATTTTCAAACTGTTTAAAGCACTATCATTAATCATCAAACAACCCGCTTTGCTCAATAAAGTATTAGATGATGCTGATGTAAACAAACAGCAGGTAATTGCACAATACAACTTACCTTTTGGATTAAAAACAATTGATATACTCGATTTAATACCCGAATTTAACGAAACCGTAAAACCTTACTGCGCAATGGATGGGGGCTCAACACCATTAGATTTGGCATTATTAAAAGCATTGGCAAGAAACAAAACAAATTGTACTTATTTTGAAATAGGAACCTGGCGGGGAGAAAGTGTGGCGAATGTGGCAAGTGTTACAAAACAATGTATAACCCTCAATTTGCCGGATGAAGAAATGCTGCAAATGGGATTGGATAAAGGGTATGTAGGGTTGCATCGTTTTTTTTCAAAGGATTTAAAAAACGTAATTCATCTCCAGGGAAACTCACAAACCTTTGATTTTACCCCTTACCACAACCAATTTGATTTAGTATTTATAGATGGTAATCATCATTACGAAAGTGTGAAACAGGATACTCAAAATGCTTTCAAATTATTAAAAGATGAGAATTCTATTATAGTCTGGCATGATTACGGAAACACACCTAATGATATTCGCTGGGATGTTTTCAGAGGAATAATGGATGGTACGCCACCCGGAAAACAAAATCATTTATTCAGAGTATCCAACACCTTATGCGCTATATACACCGCACAACTTGTTAAATCTGGTATAATGAAGCCGTTTCAAGCCCCCAACAAGAGTTTTTCTTTTTCTATTCAGTCAAAAAGAATTTAAAGTCACCTTCTGTTTGTGTATCAATGAAAACTTTATTTGTTTCATATGTTGGTTTTATATACATTTGTGCAACAAAAATAATGCTAACTTAACATATAATTTATTCTACTATGAAAAAACATTTACTATTAGGAGTATCCATCGGCATGGGTGTTTTAGCTTTCGGGCAAAACGTAACAACATTGCCAAATGGTTTAATTATTCCCAAAATTAACAACGCATCTGCTAAAATGGCAATGCCTTATCAAAAGAATCAGCAATTAGGAGGAAATCCTTTCGAAGCAATTGTATCTGGTTTACAAACCAACCCTTCACAAGCTGTTGGACGTTCTAACACTGGTGTTCAAATAGGTACAACCGGTTATCAATTACAAACCAATGCTTCTATTTGTAATAGAATTGTAAACAATTCTGATGGAACTATTTCTGCTACCTGGACAATGGCTCAAGAGATTGTAACTCCCTGGAGTGACAGAGGAACCGGTTATAACTATTTTAACGGTACTAGTTGGGGAACAGCTCCAACAGTTAGATTGGAAAGTGTGAGAACGGGTTTCACTAATATTGGTGTTACTTCTTCAGGTGCTGAAGTAATTGTTTCTCACCAAACTGCTACACCGGCTATTCGTATGGACAGCAGACCGGTAAAAGGAACAGGACCCTGGACAGAAGCAGATATTCCTAATCTTCCTGATACATGGGCACGTTTAGCGGTAGGTGGTGCTAACGGGCACACTTTACATGTTATTTCAAGTTCCGGTTTAGGAGGTGGCACCACCATGCAAACCTACATGGGGCAAACAGGCTCTATAAATTATTCACGTTCTTTGGATGGGGGTATTACCTGGGATATTGTAAGATATATTATTCCTCAAATTGATTTAAATAATTACTTAGGTTTTGGAGGAGATTCTTATTCCATAGATGCTAAAGGCGACACTATAGCAATTGTTGCAGGTGGTTTTGATGTGGATGTGGTATTGTTAAAATCTTTGGATAACGGTACTACCTGGACCAAAACAATTGTAAAAAGATTCCCGATACCTATGTTTGACGGTGCTACTATGTACACGGATACAATTTCCTCAACTCATACCGTAGGTGCAAATGCAGTTAAACTTGAAACAAATGATGCTTCTGTAGAGGTTTTATTAGACAATCAGGGGATGGCACATGTATGGTATGGAAAGATGGTAGTATTCGATACAGTACCAGCTGCTGGAAGCACCCAGGGATTAAGTTATTATCCAACTACTCAAGGGTTAATGTATTGGAATGAAAGCATGGGTACCACACCTCCTGTTATGATAGCTTCCGTTATTGACCTTAATTATCCCGGTCATCTTGCTGATACTATTTTGAACATTGATTATTATAACGGAACTGGTAGTCCTCTGTGGGGTTTTGGTTCATATCAAACATCATTAACTTCTTATCCAAGTGCAGGTATTGATGCTTCAGGAAAAATATTTCTTTCTTATGCAGGATTATACGAAGGTTTGAATTCATTAAGTGAACCGGTACCGGGTGCGGGTAGTTTAACTCCCGGAAAAAGTTACAGACATACCTATTTAATGCGTTCTGATGATAATGGTCATACATGGTGTACCCCTTATGATATTAACGACCCTGTTCCGGGAAATCCAAGTGATGATAATATTGAAGGTGTGTACGGTGCTATGGCTAAAAATGTGGATGGATATGTTCACCTGATTGATCAGGAAGATTTTTCTCCCGGACAAGGACTCACTAATGTTGCCGGAGGCACCACACCTATTGATGATCAAAATGGGGGAAGTGCAACTATTTTCTATTACAAAATTCCGGTTGGTAGCTTAGCTTGTGGGGTTGGTGTTAACGATAAACCAGGTGCTTTTAGTGCTATTAATATATATCCTAATCCTGCTTCTAATTCTGTTAGCGTGAAATTTAATGTAAACAAAACTTCAAAAGCAATTGTTAAAATTTACAATGTAATGGGACAAGAAGTAGCTGCTTTCGATAATCAGACTATTGCAAACGGAACCATTTTAACTATCAATCTTGCTAATTACAAATCCGGAATTTATTTTGTAAATACTGTTGTGGAAGGTAAGCCCTACTCCCAGAAATTAATAGTTGAATAATTAGATGAATAATTAAAAACTCCGGTAACAATTACCGGAGTTTTTTTATTCCTTACCTGTTTAAAAATTAAAATACATGCTGCGTAATGTTTTATCGGTTATTGCCGGTTTAGTTGTTAGTTTTATTATAATTATATTGGGAGAAGGTATTACACATCACATTTTCCCATTGCCTGCAACGGTTAATATTAATGACCCTGAAACTGTAAAAACATATATTTCTACAGCACCTGCTTCTTTTCATCTTACTATTTTGTTTATTTATGCTATTGCCAGTTTGGTTGGAAGTTTTGTTTCGTCCATCATTACTATTGACAAAAAAATGTCGAAAGCAATGACAGTAGGCGGCATTTTAATGGGGCTTGGTATATTTAATTTAGTCACCCTTTCACATCCTCTATGGGCAATCATTATGGGTTTGATTGCGTTTCTTCCTTTTGCTTTTGCAGGAGGATTGGTTGGAATCACACTATCTAATCCAAAGGAATAAATATTAACCAATAAAAAAACCGCACAGAATAATATACTGTGCGGTTTTTTTGTGGATTGAATTTATCTTAAATCTTCTACCGAAATTCCGGGATGTGATTTTGAATTGAATGTAAAGTCTGTATCGGGAATAGCTGCATTACCTTCAAAGGTTTTAATGGTATAGGTTTGAGTAGTGCCATCTTTCATCATCATTTTTACACTCGAAATTTGTTTCTTCGTTTTGTCTATATATAACTTTGATGTATGAAACTTTTTCTTATCAGGGTTTTCAGGAAACAAACTAATTGTTTGGGTGGTTGCATCCTCTCCTTCAAATTTGTATTTATATCCTTTTTCATAGATGGTAAAAATGGAAGATGGATTAACTGCATCATCTCCTCCCGTTTCCATATCTTTTATCTGCACTTCATTAGCATCTTTAATATAATCCCAAACCGTTTTTCCATCACAGTAAATTTCATGCCCGGGTATTTCTAATTTGTATTTAGTTCCTTTGGTTTGAATTTTTCCATTTTGAGTATCCTTTGTTTTGTCTTTCTTTTCATTGACAAACGAAAACTCCGCTTTAATGGTGGTGAAAGCTTTTGTTTTAGCACTCAAATCATCCAGTATTTTCTTAGCCTGCGGGTCGTTCTGGGCATGTATAATTAAAGTTCCAAGAGTTGAAAACAAGAGCAAGGTTAATTTTTTTTTCATAAACATTTTATTTGTTTTTAATTTCATTTTTTCTGTCACTCTTTTGACTTACTTGTCATCTTTCAAAAACTGTTCCAAAGATAGCATATCCTTAATCAATACTTCCCTTGCCTTCGAACCTTCGAATGGTCCTATGATTCCGGCTGACTCTAATTGGTCCACTATTCTGCCAGCACGGTTATATCCAAGCTTTAATCTTCTTTGCAAAAGTGATGCAGATCCTTGCTGTGTTTGAACTACTATCTCTGCTGCCTGCTTAAAGAAACTATCTCTTTGACTTGGGTCGTCTTCCTTGCTTGTACCTTCTCCGTTTTCATCAATATATTCAGGCAACATAAAAGCTGTTGGGTAACTTCTCTGACTTCCAATAAAATCACAAATTTTATCTACTTCAGGTGTATCAACAAAAGCACATTGCAAACGAATTAAATCATTGCCGGTGGAAAGCAACATGTCTCCTCTTCCTATCAATTGGTCTGCTCCGCCTGAATCGAGAATGGTTCTCGAATCTATTTTGGAAGTTACCCTGAAAGCAATACGGGCAGGGAAGTTGGCTTTTATAGTTCCGGTAATAATATTTACAGATGGTCGTTGTGTGGCAATAATTAAATGGATTCCAATTGCTCTTGCCAACTGTGCCAACCTGGCAATAGGAGTTTCCACTTCTTTTCCCGCTGTCATAATTAAATCTGCAAACTCATCAACCACTAATACTATATAAGGTAAAAACTTATGCCCGTTATTTGGATTGAGTTTCCGGGCAATAAACTTTGCATTGTATTCTTTTATATTTCTTACTTCCGCATCTTTCAATAAATCATATCGCTGATCCATTTCGATACATAATGAATTCAAGGTATGAACCACTTTCTTTGTATCGGTAATAATAGCATCCGAATCATCAGGAAGTTTAGCAAGAAAATGCCGTTCTATTTTATTAAACAATGTTAATTCCACTTTCTTTGGGTCAACCAAAACGAACTTTATTTGTGAAGGATGTTTTTTATAAAGCAATGAAACCAATACTGCGTTTAAACCAACCGATTTCCCCTGCCCTGTAGCACCAGCCATCAGCAAGTGAGGCATCTTTGTTAAATCGGTAATAAATGTTTCGTTGCTAATTGTTTTTCCTAACGCTATGGGTAGCTCCATAGTTGTGTTCTGAAACTTTTCAGAAGCCAATAATGTTCGCATCGGAACCATTTCGGGATTCAGGTTCGGAACTTCAATACCTATTGTTCCTTTGCCCGGAATAGGAGCAATGATGCGAATTCCGAGAGCTGATAAACTCAAAGCAATATCATCTTCCAGGTTTTTTATTTTTGAAATACGAACTCCTGCGGCAGGAATAATTTCATATAAAGTAACAGTTGGTCCTACGGTTGCCAATATCTTGGTTATTTCTATCCCGTAATCGCCAAGTGTTTTTAGAATTCGGTCTTTATTGGCTGTCAGTTCCTCTTTATTAACAGTTATATCTTTTGAGCCTCCGTAATCTTCCAATAAATCTATAGTAGGAAACTGGTAAGTAGATAAATCCAAAGTCGGGTCGTACTCTCCTATCTGGGCTTTCAGGGCTTCTGCAATTTCTTCGGTAGAAAGCTCGGGCTCTTTGTTTTCAATGATAGAAGCATTTTCCAGTGTAAACGGAACAGCATCTTCTTCGCCAGATAAAACCAGTGGCACGTTATCCATTGGTTTTTCTATCTCTTCCACAATGTCATGCTTGGTGTCGTTTGTTATTTCAAAACTGTTTGCTGCTTCTTCATTTATGTTTTCATCATCTGTTGCTTTAAAAACATTTTTAGGAATTTCTTTTTCCTCCACTTTTGCAAAGGGTTCAGGGGTTATATCTTCCGCTACTTTTTCTTTTTTACTTAAATCAATAGAAAACTTAAAGGCTGCAACCATGAATACAAGAAACGAAAACCCTAACAAAACTGCTGTTCCTATTGAACCCAGGTAAGACTTCAATAAATTACTAATTGTAAAACCAAATGCTCCCCCGAGATAAAATAAATCGTCATGAAAAATATATCCCAATGTAATGGAAGTAAATATTAAGAAGAAAAACGAATAGGAATAGGCTTTCCGGAGGTTTAATAATTCGAGGTTGAAAAACATTCTGAATCCTGTTAAGAAAGCAAGGAATGCAAAAATATAAGATGCAGCCCCGAACCACTTATGAATAAAGATATGCGAAAGCAATGCTCCGAATTTACCCAGCCAGTTATCGACAGTTACAGTTGGAGAAAATAAATTTCCAAGCACTTTGCTTTGGTCCTGTTGCCAGGTGAAAGCAAAGGAAGTGAAGGCAATAGCGAGGTAGGCGGAGAACAATAAAAGCGTTAAACCAAAGATGCGTTGAAACTGCGGATTGGTTAAAAAAGCAAAAAGATTATTTATTTTCTTCCTGAAGCCACTTGCTTCTTCAGTAGTTTCTTGTTTTGCGTTCTCTTTCTTCACCTTTGTTTCCGAAGGTTTCGCTTCTTCCTTCTTAGATTCTTTTAAAGTGTTTTTTAAAGTATTTTTTTTTGGCTCAGCCATTTAATTAAGTTTCAGGTTGAAAGTTTCAAGTTACTATGAATTTTAAAAATCGAAATTAGTAATTAAACAAGGGTGTAAGTGGGGAGGAGAAATAATATTATAAACTTTGAATTGTGAATAAAGAAAGATCTTGCTTGGAAACAAAATTGTAGGGTAACCCTTTTTTTATATCAGTATAGCATACTGAATTTTAATTTTACTACTGCCACATAGGATTCATTTTTTTGTTTCTGGTTTCCCGCTTTATTATTTAATTAAATTTGTACGGAATAAAAAAACATGATGCCATACACTGCACTATTCAAAGATTTAAAAAACATAGTAATTGCCTTTCTCATTGTTCCCAAAGCAATTAAATTTACGAAAGAAAATAATTGCGAAAGTGTGTCTGCCCGCTTGCCCGTTTGTTCCCAACTGTCAGTTATCCCTTTATTATTTAAATCACATATACCCGAAACAATGAAAAAGTTATTCCTGGTTCTTTTAGCAACAACCACACATTTTATTAACGCACAAAATGTAAACATTGCCTGTCATTTTTCTATGGCAAGCGAAGACTCCTGTGGCATCCGGTTAGATAAATATTATATCAGGGAATATGAGCCGTTTTTTAAAACAGTGTTGAAAAACAATGAATGTACGTTTAAATTTACCATTGATAAACCAACAATGGCAGAGTTTAGTTATAACAAACAATCGGTAAACATCTGGTTGGAGCCTAATGATTATTTAAAATTAAATATAGAGTACGATTCTTTATATAAGGCAATTTCTATGGAGGGGACTGGAATATCCGCAAATGAATTTTTGAAATCATTTTATAAAACATTTAAGAATGATTATGATAAAGACGCCATAAAACAAAGGATGCTGAACACAGGCATTGATATATTTGAAAATAATTTATTTAAAGAACGCAAAAAACAAACGGAGTTTTTAAAAAACTATAAGAACAAAGAAAAATTCTCCTCCTCATTTACCGCTTACATTACCAATTTGGTAAAGTACAATTACTTTTATCAGTTGCAGGCGTTTCCTATTGTTAACGCAAACGAGAGTAAAGCGATACTTGCTGTAACCCCTGTTCCTGCATTACTCCTGGAAGAAGTAACGCCCGAACTGGCAAACAATGACGAAGCATTAAACTGTGATGCCTATCGCCAGTTCTTATATTATTATATTATTTACAATACTTCCAGGCTTAATAACTTTAATAAATTTACTGATAATTCTATTTCGATGGAAAAGAAGATGGGGGTCACGAATCAAACCATCTTGGGAAAGTCAAATATTTATTTCATTGCTTCATTTTTGAATGAAAATGTCGGTAGTGTTTCCCCTTTTACTACCAAACACATTTTTGAACTGTTGAGTTATAACGAAAAGAATGGAGAATACACAAAGCTCGTAAAAGCCAAATGCGAGCAAAGAATAAAAACAAAAGTAGTGGAAGATAAAACGGTTGCTTCTGCAAGTTCAGGTAAAGGCGAAGCTACTTCAGGAGTCAAAATTCTGGGAACGGATGGAAAGTATTTTACATTTGATGATTTGAAAGGCAAAGTGGTCTATGTTGATTTTTGGGCAAGCTGGTGCGGACCATGTCGGGGACAGTTTCCCTTCTCTAAAGAATTGCATAAAAAATTTACCTCTAAACAATTAAAAAATGTCGTTTTTCTATACATCTCTATTGACAAAACAGAAGATATGTGGAAAAAGGCAATAGAACAAAACGGGATAGGAGATTTTAAAAACGGTTTGGTTCCAGGTGATTGGAGCAGTGAAATTGCGAAGTATTTTCAAATATCTTCCATTCCCCGCTATATGCTCATTGATAAAAAAGGAAACTTTGTCGACTTAAATGCGAAACGGCCAAGTGAGGAGACTATATATGATGATATTGTTAATTTGATTGAAAAGTAAAATACCAATAGGGATAAAATAAAAAATGAAGTAGGATTAAAGCTAAAAATGTTAGAACGGTTACATTTGATAGGAATAATATATTCCAATCCTTATAAACCGCGCTATATGAAAGAGAAAAAAACTATTAACTTAATTTAATGACTACAGCAGTTCCGTTTCCAACTTTTAAATCCGGATCTTCAAACTCTACTACGTTATAGTTCATATAGTTCATTAGTTCCATAAAGTTGGATAGAACCCACACCGAATGATGCTCATCAACACTACCATTATTGATAATTCTACCCTCATGGCGATCGAGTAATTCCTTTACCGGAGTTAGTTGTCTTTATCGAAAGTCCGTTCTTTATTAGGAAAAATAATAAAGATATATTTTGTTGCCACTCGCTCCCATTCTTTGAGAGTTTTTATCGGATCAAAAAAATGTTCAATTACATGAGAAGACAATACAAAATCAACAGATTTGTCCGGAAGTGGTAACGCATCGCCTGGCGCAACAATATCAACAGGAAGCGCTTCTCCGCAAATTTTAACTTCTTCCAATTTGTATATGGTGTCCAACTGGTCTGTATAATCTACATTTAGAGTGTTTAATCCAAAGCGATTATGAGCACTACCTCCAATCTCAATTCCTTTGAGACCATCAAGGTACTTGTGGGCAAGTTTTGATTCTCGTAATTTTGTATGAATTCTGATTCCTTTAAGCCTATAGTATATTACTTTTACAGGCGAATAAAAGACCTTCCGTTCGTAATAATAAAAATATATTTTTCATAATTTATCACTATTAACCGACTAAAAAATAATTGAAGAGAAAACATCCTGGTAACATCAACAAAATAGTTGACTGGAACAAATTAGAAGTAATAGTAAAAAAGTACTATAACAAAGGGATGAGTGCAGATGGACGCCCCGCCTA